>DATGPD010000318.1:0-19227 GCA_035305285.1 Planctomycetota bacterium | reverse complement strand
TGCTCGACCTCAGCCTGCGCAACCGGCTGATCAACTTCCGACCGAGCAAGGCCACGCTCCGCCTGCTGCACGACGACCTCGCCGCGCTGGAAGACGCGATCGCGGACGGCGGTGACTTCGTCGTGCGCGCGGTCGCGCAGGACCTCGACCGGCGAGCCGGCGAGCCGCTCGACGAAGCGCGCGCACGGCGTGCGGCGTTCCTCGCCGGCGAACTCGCGCGCCACCGGCTGTGCGTCGCGGGCGCGCAGGAAGACGTCGACGACCGGCTGCTCGAGCTGTGGCGCCAGGTTCGGCTCGCCCGCGAGGAGACCGGCGCGGAGATCCTCTTCCTCGCGCTCGGCACGCTGCGCTGGTACGAGACGCCGTCCAGCAGCGACGTGCGCTGCGCCCCGCTCGTCCTCGTGCCGCTCGCGATCGAGCGGATCTCGGCGCGCGAAGGCTTCGTCGTGCGCGCCGGCGACGAGGAGCCGCGGGTGAACGTCACCCTCCTGGAGAAGCTCGCGGTCGAGTTCGGCATCGACGTCACCGGCCTCGACGAACTCGGGCAGGACGAGCACGGAATCGACCTCGCCGGCGTGCTCCAGCGCTTCCGCCGCGCGGTGCGCGACGTCGACCGCTGGGACGTCGTCGAGGAGGCGTGGATCGCTCCGTTCTCGTTCGCGAAGTTCCTGCTGTGGCGGGACCTGGTCGCGCACCGGGACCTGCTCCTCGACAGCCCCGTGCTGCGCCACCTGGTCGAGTCGCCCGATCGACCGTTCGAACCGGACGCGCGGTTTCCCGACCCGAGCGAACTCGACGAGGCGTTCCCGGCCGCGGCGACGTTCTGCCCGCTCGAAGCCGACAGCTCGCAGCTCGCCGCGGTGCTCGCCGCGGCGCAGGGCCGCAGCTTCGTCCTCGAAGGCCCGCCGGGCACCGGCAAGTCCCAGACGATCACCAACCTCATCGCCCAGTGCGTCGCGGCCGGCAAACGCGTGCTGTTCGTGGCCGAGAAGATGGCCGCGCTCGAAGTCGTGCGGCAACGGCTCGAACACGTCGGCCTCGGCCCGTTCTGCCTGGAACTGCACCGCAAGGAGAGCAGCAAGCGCGCCGTGCTCGCGTCGCTGCAGCGCGCGCTGGCGGCCGCCGCGGCGCACGAGCCCGAGGAATGGGAGCGGACCGCGCGCGACCTCGAAGCGGCGCGCGCCGACCTCAACGCCTACGTCGCCGCGATCCACGCGCCCCGTCCGGCGGGCGAGAGCGTGTTCACCGCGACCGCGGAACTGATCCGCCTGCGCGGCGCGCCACGCGTGCCGGTCGCCCCGGCTGCGGGGCCGGCGGCGATCGACGTACCGTGGGTCGCCGAGGGCCGCGAGGCGGCGGACGCCCTGCGCGCCGCGGCGCTCGACCTCGGCGACGTCGCCGCGCACCCGCTCCGCGCGGTGCGGCGCGGCCGGTTCGAGACCGCGCTTCCGGACCGGACCGCCGCCGTGGTCGATGCGGCATCCGCGGCGCTCGACGAGCTGCGCGCCGCGGCGGTGGCCGCGGGCGAGGTGCTCTTCGCTCCGCTGTTCTCCCTCGGGCGCACCGCGTTCACCGCCGCGCTCGACCTCGCCGAGGCGCTGCCGGCAACGCCCGGCGCGAACGACGCGCTGCTCACCGAGCCCGGCTTCGCCGACCTGCGCTCCCGACTGTCCGCCGCCATCGAGGCCGTGCGGCAGAAGGACCTCCTGCGCGACCGCGTGCGCGAGGCCTTCGCCGACCGCGTCCTCACGCGCGACCTCGCGACCCTGCTGCGCGACCTGCGCGCCGGGATGGCATCGGTCTGGCCGCTGTCGTGGTGGCGCTGCGGGAAGGTGCGCCGCGCGCTCGTCGCCGATGCCAAGGGCGGACACCTCGGCGCCAACGAGGTGCTCGCCCAGCGGCTCGAAGACGCGATCGACCTGCAGGGAAGGATCGCGGCACTCGCCGACCCCACGCACGTCGGGGCGCACGTCTTCGGCCAGCACCTCTGGAACGCCGGCGACCCCGGGCGGGAGGGTGTGGTCGCACTGACCGGAGCGCTCGCCTGGGCGGAGCGGGTGCGCGACGCGGTGCGTACGCTGCAGGACGCGCTCCGCGAGCCCGCGGGGGCCGCGCTGCACCAGCGCGTCGTCGAGCTCGCCGGACGCGGCCGCGACGCACTCGCGCCGGGAGCTGCCGCGGGAGAATGCCTGCGCCGGTTCGCTGCTGCGGGCGCGCACCTGGTCGACTGCCTCCGCGAGGTGGACGCGCTTCTCGACGTCGACGCGGAGCTCGCGTGGACGGAGCCGCAGGGCACGGCCTGGCTCGACCACTGCGGCGCGACGCTGCAGGGCATC
Source organism: Planctomycetota bacterium (assembly GCA_035305285.1). GTDB lineage: Bacteria > Planctomycetota > UBA1135 > UBA1135 > UBA2386 > DATGPD01. The sequence goes on along the minus strand of DATGPD010000318.1, from coordinate 16,891 downwards.
GCGGCCGCGCGCGAAGCGCTCCCCGCGTGGTGCCACTGGCGCCGCGTGCGCGAGCGCGCCGTGGCGCACGGTCTCGGCGCGCTGGTCGAGGGCCTCGAGCACGGTACCCTGGCGGCGCACGACGTGGTGCCCGCGTTCGAGCGCGGCTTCCGCGAGGCGTGGCTCGCCGCGGTGGCGGACGCCGAGCCGCTCCTGCGCGAGTTCACCGGCCGCGCGCACGAGCGCCGCATCCGGCAGTTCGCCGAGCTGGACCGCACCTCGCTCGACCTCGCGCGCCGGGCCGCGATCGCGCGCCTGTCGGCGCGCGTGCCGCGCGGTTCCGGCGAGCCGGCGGCGAGCTCGGAGCTGGGGATCCTGCGCCGCGAGCTGGCCAAGAAGGCCCGGCACAAGCCGCTGCGCCGCCTGTTCGCCGAGATCCCGAATCTCCTGCCGCGGCTCAAGCCGTGCTTCCTGATGAGCCCGCTGTCCGTCGCGCAGTACCTCGCGCCCGGCGGCGCGCCGTTCGACCTCGTGGTGTTCGACGAGGCCTCGCAGATCCCGGTGTCCGACGCGGTCGGCGCGCTCGCGCGCGGCCGCGCCGCGGTGGTGGTCGGCGACAGCAGGCAGCTCCCGCCGACGACGTTCTTCCAGCGTCTCGAACAGGGCGAACAGGACCTCGATGACGTGCCGCTCGACGAGCTGGAGAGCATCCTCGACGAGTGCCGCAGTGCGGGGCTGCGCGCCCTGCGCCTGCAGTGGCACTACCGCAGCCGGCACGAGAGCCTGATCGCGTTCAGCAACTGGCACTACTACGACAACTCGCTGCTCACTTTCCCCGCGCCGGCGACCGCGACGCGCGACCTCGGCGTGTCGCTCGTGCGCGTCGACGGCGTCTACGATCGCAGCCGGTCGCGCACCAACCGCGCCGAGGCGGAGTCGCTCGTGCGCGACCTGCTCGGGCGCCTGCGCGCGCCGACCGGCGACGGCCGGCCGCCGAGCATCGGCGTCGTGACGTTCAGCCAGGCGCAGCAGGCCCTGATCGAAAGGCTGCTCGACGAGGAGCGGCGGCGCGATCCAACGCTGGAGCCGGCGTTCGCCGAAGACGCCGACGAGCCGGTGTTCGTCAAGAACCTGGAGAACGTGCAGGGCGACGAGCGCGACGTGATCCTGTTCTCGGTGGGCTACGGCCCGGATGCGAACGGCCGCGTCGCCATGAGCTTCGGACCGCTGAACGCGCCGGGCGGCGAACGCCGGCTCAACGTCGCGATCACCCGCGCACGTCGGCAGGTGGTGGTGCACGCGACGCTGCGCGCCGAGCAGATCGACCTCTCGCGCACCAGCGCGCTCGGCGTCGCGCACCTCAAGGCGTTCCTCGCGTACGCCGAGCGCGGACCCGCGGCATTGGGCGAGGCGCTCGCGCTGCCCGGCGACGCGGCGCGGCCGTGCCCGTTCGCCGACGACCTCGGCGCCGCGCTGGCCGCGCGCGGCTTCACGGTCGCACGCCAGGTCGGCTGCTCCGGCTACCGCGTGGAACTCGCGGTAGAGGACCCGGACGCGCCCGGGCGCTTCCTACTCGGCATCGAGACCGACGGTCCCTTCTATCGCGCGGCGGCGACCGCGCGCGACCGCGACCGCCTGCGCCGCGCGGTCCTGGAGCAGCTCGGCTGGCGGCTCGCGCGCGCGTGGAGCACCGACTGGTGGCGCAGCCGCGAGCGCGAGCTGACGCGACTCTGCGACGCGATCGCCGCGGCGCGCGTCGGCCCCGCCGAACTCCCGCCGCCGCCCGGCGCAGACGCTGCGCCGGCGGCGTCCGTCGCGGCGCAGGCGGACGGGGAGACGAGCACGGCGGCGCCTGCCCCATCCGACGAGACCACCTACGTGCCGGTGCGCGCCGAGCGGCGCGACCGGACGTTCGACGCGGCGAGCGACGCGGAACTGGCGGAGGCGGTCGCCGCGGTGCTGGCGAGCGAGGCGCCGCTGCACGAGGAGCTGCTCGCGCGGCGCATGGCGGCCTTCTTCGAGCTGCCGCGCGTCACCGCCAGGGTGCGCGCGCGCGTGCTCGCCGTGGCGCGTGGCCTGCCCGAGGCGACCCGTCCCGTCGAACGCGGGGCGTTCCTGTGGCCGGCCGGCGTCGACCCGGAGTCGTGGTCCGCGTTCCGCGTCCCCCGCGCCGGCGACGAAGGCAGCCAGCGCGACCCCGCCCACATCCCGCCCGAGGAGATCGCCGCCGCGGTCGCACACGTCGTGGCGCGCGACGCCGGGATCGCGCGCGAAGATGCCATCCGCGCGACGGCGGTCCTGTTCGGCTTCGGTCGCGTGGGCCCGCGCCTGCACGCAGCGATCGACGCGGGCGTCGAGATGGCGCTGGCGCGGGGCAAGGTGCGTGCTCTGGACGGCTGGCTCACGACCGCGTGACCGCGCGGACCCGCGGTCACCGGCGCACGCAGCGTCCGGCATGCGGCCCCGGACGTTCGCGTGGCGCTTCGGCGCAAGACCGCCGGGAGCCGAAAGACCGATCCGAGACCGCGAAGGCACGGTTTCCCGGGACCGTGCCGGCCGCAACCGGGGTCGGCAGACACGGGCGGCGCGCGGTTGTGCTAGCTTGCCCGGACTCGCTCCATGGCCACGCACATCCTCGGCATCTCGGCCTTCTATCACGACTCCGCCGCCGCGCTCCTCCGCGACGGCGAGATCGTCGCGGCCGCCCAGGAAGAGCGCTTCACGCGCAAGAAGCACGACGCCGACTTCCCCGCCAACGCGGTCCGCTTCTGCCTGGAGGCCGGCGGCCTGCGCGCGCAGGACCTGGACTACGTCGCGTTCTACGACAAGCCGCTGCTGAAGTTCGACCGGCTGATGGAGACGTACCTCGCGTACGCACCGGTCGGGCTGCGCTCGTTCATGACCGCGATCCCGGTCTGGCTGCGGGACAAACTGCACATCCCGCGCCGGCTCGCGCGCGAGCTGGGCGCCCGTCCCAAGCGTCCGTTCGTCTTCCCCGAGCACCACGAGAGCCACGCGGCGAGCGCGTTCTTCCCGAGCCCGTACGAGGAGGCCGCGGTGGTCACGATGGACGGCGTGGGCGAGTGGGCCACGACCTCGATCGGCGTGGGCGAGGGCAACAAGCTCAGGCTCACCCACGAGATCCGCTTCCCGCACAGCCTCGGGCTGCTCTACACCGCGTTCACCTACTACTGCGGCTTCAAGGTCAACTCGGGCGAATACAAGTTGATGGGCCTCGCGCCGTACGGCGAGCCGCGCTTCGTCGACCGGGTCTACAAGCTGATCGACCTCAAGGAGGACGGCAGCTACCGGCTCGACATGCGCTACTTCGACTACTGCGCCGGGCTGCGGATGATCAACAAGCGGTTCTGCGACCTGTTCGGCGCGCCGCCGCGCCAGCCGGAGCAGGAACTGACCCAGTTCTACATGGACGTCGCGGCGTCCATCCAGAAGGTGACCGAGGAGGTGATGCTGCGCACGGTGCGCTTCGCGCACCGCGTGACCGGCAAGAAGAACCTCTGCCTCGCCGGTGGCGTGGCGCTCAACTGCGTCGGCAACGGCAAGATCCTGCGCGAAGGCCCGTTCGACTCGATCTGGATCCAGCCCGCCGCCGGCGACGCCGGCGGCGCGCTCGGCGCGGCCTACATGGTCTGGCACCAGCTGCTGAACAAGCCGCGCACGGTGAATGGCCGCGACTTCCAGAAGGCCAGCCTGCTCGGCCCGTCGTTCGGCGTCGAGGAGATCCGCGCCGAACTGCGCCAGCGCGAGCTGATCTTCGAGGAGTACGCGAGCGAGGAGGCCCTGTGCGAGCGGGTCGCCGACCTGATCGCCGCGGAGAACGTGGTCGGCTGGTTCCAGGGACGCATGGAGTTCGGGCCGCGCGCACTCGGTTCGCGCAGCATCATCGGCGACGCGCGCTCGCCGAAGATGCAGAGCGTGATGAACCTGAAGATCAAGTTCCGCGAGTCGTTCCGGCCGTTCGCGCCGATCGTGCTGCGCGAGGTCTGCGCCGATTACTTCGACATCGACCGGCGGCACGAGAGCCCGTACATGCTTCTCGTCGCGCCGGTGCGCGACGAGAAGCGCAAGCCGGTGGACCCCGGCAAGCAGGGCCTGGAGAAGCTCAAGCAGCTCCGCTCGGTCGTGCCGGCGATCACGCACGTCGACTACTCGGCGCGCGTGCAGACCGTCGACGAGGAGCGCAACCCGCGCCTCACCCTGCTGCTGCGCAAGTTCAAGGAGAAGACCGGCACGCCGGTGCTGATCAACACGAGCTTCAACGTGCGCGGCGAGCCGATCGTGTGCACGCCGGCCGACGCGATCCGCTGCTTCTTCGGCACCGAGATGGACGTCCTCGTGCTGGAGAACTTCGTAATCGTGCGCAAGAGCCAGACCTCCTTGCCGAAGATCGACCGCGACCAGTACCTCAAGGCGTTCGCCCTCGACTGACCGGCGCGCCGCCGCGATGCCGCCCGCTCAACGATGCTGAAGATCGATTTCCACCCGAAGGACGACCAGCTCCGCCAGTTCGCCTGGTTCTCGCTGGTCGGCTTCCCGCTGATCGGCTGGGTCCTGCACTGGCGCTTCTCGGCGTCGCCGACCGTGGCGTGGACGCTGACCGGCATCGGCCTCGCAGTGTTCATCGCCGGGATGGCCAACCCCCGGCTCGTGAAGCCGGTGTTCGTCGGACTGATGCTGATCGCCGTTCCGATCGGCTTCGTGCTGTCGACCGCGGTGCTCGTCCTCCTCTACTACGGTTTGTTCACTCCGGTGGCCTTGCTGTTCCGGCTGACCGGCCGAGACAAGCTGCAGCGCCGGCTCGACCCGTCCGCCGCGTCGTATTGGTGCACGCGGCCGGCCTCGATCCCGGCGGCCCGCTACCTGCGGATGTACTGAGAACCCGTCGCCCGAACGAACACACTGCCATGACCGAACGAGACCACGACGACTTCGAGAACCTCGCTGCCGACGCGAAGAGCGGCGGCATCGTGAGCGAGTTCATCGCGTTCATGAAGGACAACGCGAAGTGGTGGTTGATCCCCTTCCTCGTGGTGTTCGGCCTGCTCGGCATCGTGATCGTGCTCGCCGGGACCGGCGCCGCGCCGTTCATCTACGCGATGTTCTAGACGCGCCCGACGCGGCAGGAGGCGCGCGCGGCCGCGTGCGGCGGTGTTCCCGGCACGCCGCTTCTTGCGAATCGCGCGCCGGAGGGCGCGTAGCCGCGCGGCACGCTCATCGCCGGAGGGGGGGCGCCCCCCCGGGCTGCACGCCGGCGCGTAACCTTGCCGGAATGCTCCTGGAGTTGACCCGCCGCTACACCGAGCCGCACCGGCACTACCACGACATCCGGCACATCGCGCAGATGCTCGCGTGGGGGAGCACGCTCCAGCTCGACGAGGCCCAGACCTTCGCCATCTGGTTCCACGACGCGGTCTACGACCCGCGCAGCAGCACCAACGAAGAGGACAGCGCGGCGCTCGCCGAGCGCTTCCTGCAGCGCGATGCGCACGGCGACAACCTGATCAACACGGTGACGCGCATCGTGCTCGACACGAAGCGGCACAAACCGACCATCGACGCGAGCGCGGTCGTCCTCGACCTCGACCTCGCGTTCCTCGCCCTGCCGTGGCCGCAGTTCCGCGCCAACGCGGACGCGATCCGGCGCGAGTACGCGCACCTGTCCGACGCCGAGTTCCGCGCCGGACGGGCGACGATGCTCGGCTCGCTGCTGCAGCGCCCGCACATCTTCACCACCCGGTGGGGGCAGGCGCGCGAGGCCGACGCGCGCGCCAACATCACGCGCCTGCTCGCCGAGGAGTAGCGGACCGACGAGAACGCCGACGTCGGCAGGGTGACGGACCGTCCGCCGCGCGCGGCGATCGATCGACCGGATCGGCGCTGCTGCACCTTGCCGACGGGCGGCAGCCGGAACCGACGGCCGTCGGCGCGTGTCGCACTGTTCTCGTCGGCGCGGTGCAGTAGCCTCGCCGAGCCCGCGGCCCGTCGGCCGCCGGTCCTCGCGCCACTCATGATCCGTCACCTCCCGTGCGCGCTGGTCGCGCTGCTCACGTCGGCCTGCGGCATCTTCGGCGGCCGGCCGGAAACCGTCCTGGAGATGCAGAATCCGCCGTTCGGCGGCCCGGTGGAGGTGCAGATCGCCGACTCGTCGGTCGAGCCGGGCGAGCTGTACCTGCGCCTCGCGGTGCACAACCGGAGCGCGCGACCGCTGATCATCGACCGCCGGTCGCTGGTGATCTCGAACGGCTCCCTGGAGTGGCCGGCCACGCCGATCAGCAAGCCCTTCGTGACCGTCAAGCCGAACCGGACTTCGACCCGGCTGAAGCTGACCTTCCAGGGCGTGCCGTCGGGGGAACCCGCCTACGACCTGCTGTTCAAGCGCGGCGCGTTCCGCTTCGACGGCGAGTCCGGCGAGGAAGTGCCGATGTCGCCGGTCCGGCTGCTCGCGAAGAAGACCGCGGCCCCGTCGGCCCAGGCCGCCGCCGGCACGAACCCGCGCTGACCGCCGCGCGCCGCGGTTGTCCCGCTTTGCACCGTTCCGCGCCCGCGCGGTCAAGCGCGTGCCGGTCATGTTCGATGTCGGGACCGCACACAGCACGGAGGATATGCGCGACCACGGCCTCGACACGTACCTGGCGGAGATCAACGAGGTCCCGCTGCTGACGGCGGAACAGGAGATCGAGCTCGCGCGCCGCATCCAGCGCGGCGACCCCGCGGCGCGCGAGCACATGATCCGCGCCAACCTGCGTCTGGTCGTCTCGATCGCCAAGAACTACGTCAACCGCGGGCTGTCGTTCATGGACCTGATCGAGGAGGGCAACATCGGCCTGATGAAGGCCGTCGAGAAGTTCGACCCCGACGCCGGGTGCCGCTTCTCGACCTATGCCACGTGGTGGATCAAGCAGGGCATCCGCCGCGCGCTGATCAACTCGGTCAAGACCGTGCGCGTGCCGTCGTACATGGCCGAGATCGTGTCGCGCTGGAAGGCGATGGCGATGGAGTTGACCTACCGGATGGGGCGCGCACCGACGACCGCGGAGATCGCGCAGGAACTGGAGCTGCCCGAACACAACTGGAACGTGGTGCGCGACACGGTGACGTCCAACTCGCAGCCGACGCACTCGATGGGGGTCGACGCGTCCTGCATCTACACCGACTCGCTCGAGGACCCGCGCACCCGCTCGCCGGAGGACCAGGTGCTCAGCGCGCAGGAGATCGCGCGCCTGTCCGAGCTGCTCGACGCGATCGACGAGCGCGAGGCGAACATCCTGCGCCTGCGGTTCGGGCTGCGCGACGGCAAGCCGATGACCCTGAAGGCGATCGGCGAGAACCTCGGCCTGACCCGCGAGCGCGTGCGGCAGATGGAGCAGGAAGCGCTGCGCAAGCTGTACTGCACGATGGCCCGCGAGTTCGGCGAAGACTGACCGTCGTTCGGGCGGTCGGCGCGGCCGCGAACGAGCCGACATCCGATCCGCGTGCGCGTGACGCTCCCTTCCACCGATCGCTCGTGCGCGGAGGAGGAGCCGCCCTTCCGGACGTCGGAGGCCGAGTCGGAACGCGGCGGTCGCAGACGATCGAGCGCCGGCCGCCCTTCGAACGGCCGGGCTGCCTTGGCACGCTCCGCCGCGCACGGGAGTGCGACGCCGGCCGACGCGCCCGCACGGCGTCGCGCCGCCCGCTACCCTTCCGCGCGTGCCGCCGGTGTCGCTCTACGTCCACGTGCCGTTCTGCGTGGTGAAGTGCGGCTACTGCGACTTCAACTCCTACCGCCCGGACGGCGAGGGCGCGCTCGACCGCTTCCTTTCGGCACTCGAGCGCGAACTGCAGCAGGCCGCGGTCCCCGAACGACCGGTGAGCGTGTTCCTCGGCGGCGGCACGCCGAGCTACCTCGACGAGGATCGGCTGGTCCGCCTGTTCATGATCCTGAGCCGGTACGTCGACCTGCACGGCTGCCCGGAGGTCACGATGGAGGCGAACCCGGAGAGCCTCACCGAGACCAAGGCGCGCATCGCCTTCGAGCACGGGGTGCGCCGGCTCAGCATCGGCGCGCAGTCGTTCGACGACGCGTTCCTGCGCCTGCTCGACCGCGCGCACGACGCGACCGCGATCGCCGCCGCGGTCGGCGCGGCGCGAGCCGCCGGGTTCACGAACGTCAACCTCGACCTGATCTTCGCCCTGCCCGGCCAGACCCTCGCGCAGTGGCAGCGCGACCTCGACGCCGCGCTCGCGCTCGCACCCGACCACCTGTCGTGCTACTCGCTGACGTTCGAGCCGGGCACGCGCTTCACCCGCGACCGCGACCAGGGGCGCCTGCGGCCGAACGACGAGGCGACCGACCGCGCGATGTTCGTGCACACGCGCGCGCGCCTCGCCGCCGCCGGGTTCGACGCGTACGAGATCAGCAACTTCGCCGGCCGCGGCGGCCCCTGCCGGCACAACGACCACTACTGGCTGCAGGGCGACTACGTGGGCGTGGGACCGGGAGCTTCGTCGCACCGACAGGGCGTGCGCTGGACGAACCTCAAGGCGCTGGAGGCGTGGGCGGCAGCAGTCGAGCGCGGCCTCCCGGCCGCCGAGGCGGAGACCCTGACCCCGCGCCAGCGCGCCGCCGAGGCCGTGTGGCTCGGTCTGCGCCGGCGCGACGGCGTCGACCTCGCCGCGGTGGCAGCGCGCACCGGGGTCGACCCCAGGGTTGCGTTCGCCGCCGAGGTCGAAGGCCTCGCCGACGCCGGGCTCGTGCGCCTCGACGGCGATCGCCTCGCGCTCACCGACGCCGGCTTGCTCGTTGCGGACGAGGTCGGGGCCCGGATACTGCGCGCGTGACCTTCGCGCGTTGCTGCGGACTCGCCGCGTTGCTGCTCCTCGGGGCCTGTTACTTCGGTCGGGCGACGGTCAACGAGCCGCTCGACCCCGATGCGCTGCGCACGCTGCGGCCGGGAAGCACGACGGCGCAGCAGGCGCTGGAGCTCCTCGGCGCGCCGAGTGACGTCGTACAACTCGGCAAGCGCTCGGCGTGGCGCTACGACCACAGCGTGCAGAAGGAGGCGGCCACCTGGCTCCTGATCTTCGCGCTGCTCAATACCGACCAGCGGCAGGACCGGATGTGGCTGTTCTTCGACGAGAACGACGTGCTCACGCACGTCGGCGCGACCTTCGCCGCGCACCGGCCGCAGTACGCGTTCCCGTGGGAAGACGTGCACGAACCCGAGGACGCCGCGCGGCGCGACGCGGACCGCTTCGGGCCGGCGCGGTGATGCGCGGGGCCGCCGCCGTCCTGCTCACGGCGCTCCTGTGCGGATGCGTGTCGCTGCGCTTCGACCGCAGGCGCGGGTTCGAGCCCGTCGACGCCGCGGTGCTCGACGAGCTGCGCGCGAACCGAGCCGACCTCACTGCCTGCCTGCAGCGCCTCGGCGCGCCGAACCTCGTGCGCGAACAGCCCGACGGCCGGATCGCGCTGGTGTGGGCGTGGCTCGACCAGTTCGGGTGGGGGATCAACGTCAGCGTCAACGTGCGCAACGTCGCGCTCTCGACCGACGTCGACCGCAACCGACGCCACATGAAGGGCGCCGTGCTGTTCTTCGACGACGAGCTGCGGCTGGTCGACGTCGACTGCGGCCTGCTGCGCGACTTCCTCACCCTGCGCGACCGCCGCCGCCCCGACGCGCCGGAGGACTAGCGGTCTTCGGGGGCCGGGGGCGTGCGCGGCCCCAGGCCGAACCCACGCGTGCTTCGTGGTCCCGCCCGGAGCCCCCGCGGCCTGGACGGGCGAAGTCCGTCGGGGAGCGCGGCGCGTGCACGTCCCGCCGGCCGGCGAAGGTTGCGAATGCGCGCAGCGGCCGCCGGCGCGATCGCGCTCAGAACGTCGGCGCGATCCCGACGTGGCCATCGATCAGGAAGCCGAGCCCCGTGAGGACGGCGAGGATCAGCAACCCGACGACCATCCCGCCGACGAACGCGCCGATGTCGGCCTGGCTCGGGAAGAAGCCGGCGAGCAGGCTGCCGAAGGTCTCCTTCGGCTGGGAAGCAGCGTGCGGGTCGTGCGTGGCCATGGTGTGCAGCGGCGAACCGTGGACGGGGGCAGAGAATTGCACCGCCCGCGCCGCCGAGCCAGCGCTTTTTCCGGCCCACCGGCATCGCCCGGGCTTCGGTCGCGGTGGCGCGCACGCCGAAGAGGAGGCATTGCCACGTCCGCGCGAGGCGGCGGTTGCATCGGCCTTTCCGACCGCTTGGAGTTCGGCCTGCACGCTGGCCGCCCGCGAGGCACCGTCCCGTGCGCGGCCACGGCTACAGACCTCGTCCGTCGCTCCGATGCAGTCGCCGTCGCCCACGCCGATGACCACGCGCGCCACCGGCGTCCGTGCCGCCGCGGCGGGCACGCCGGCGACCACGCATGACGGCCTGGACGCCTACGAGGCCTTCCGGGCGCGCCGGCACATGCCGTCGCTCGACGGCATCCGCTGCCTCGCGATCGTCGCGGTCCTCTGGCACCACAGCCCGCACGCCGACAGCGTCCCGGTGACGCGCGGCTTCCTCGGCGTCGACCTGTTCTTCGTGCTCAGCGGCTTCCTGATCACGACCCTGCTGTTGCGCGAACAGGACGCGGCCGGCGGGAGGATCGACCTGCGCGCCTTCTACGTGCGCCGGATCCTGCGCATCTTCCCGCTCTACTACGCAGTGCTCTTCGGCCAGGCCGTGGCGCTGCTGCTGTTCAGGCCGCACTCGCCGGTCGCCGACGAGTTCTTCGCCGCGCTGCCGTGGTACGCGACCTACACCGCCAACTTCGGCGTCCACGACAACTTGTTCGCGCACGCCTGGTCGCTCGCCGTCGAGGAGCAGTTCTACCTGCTGTGGCCACCCGTGCTGGCGTGGTGCACGCGTCGCGGCGCGCGCGCCCTGCTCGTCGCGTACTTGCTCGTGACCGCGGCGCTCGACTGGGGCCTTGCCGGCGCCGGCGCGCAGCAGGTCGCGCTGTACATGACGCCGTTCGCGGCGATCGGCTGCGGCGTGCTGCTCGCCTTCGGGCTGCACGACCGCGCCACGTTCGGGAGGATCGCGCCGATCGTCGGGTGGCGGGGGTTCGTGTTCCTGCCGCTCGTCGCGCTCGCGGCGCTGGTGTGCGTCCCCGGCGACCTCGCGGGCTGGCCGCGCGCCGCGATCTACGTGGCGATGACCGCGCTGATCGCCGCGGTCGTCGTTCCCGAAGACCACGCGCTGTCGAGTGTCCTGCGCCACCGCGCGGTGGTGCACGTCGGCACGGTCAGCTACGGGATGTACCTGCTGCACCAGCTCTGCTTCGTGCCGGTCGCGCGCTTGCTCGGCCGCGACCCGGCGCACGGCGTCTGGTTCTTCCTGCTCGGCACCGCGGTGACCGTCGCCGTCGCGACCCTCAGCTACCGCTCCTTCGAGAGCCGGTTCCTGCGCCGCAAGGCGCGCTGGGTGCCGCGCCGCTGAGCACGCCGCTCAGCGGAGCTGGCGCAGCGCGTGCGCGAGGCGCGGCAGCGCGGCGTCGATCTCGGCCAGTCCGACCGCGCCGATGCTGAGCCGGAACCACCCGTCCTCGCCCGAGCAGCCGAACGCCTGGAAGGGCACGACGCCGACGCCCGCCGCCTCCAGCAGGTAGCGGCGGATGTCCTCGTTGGTCTGCAGGGCGATGCCGTCCGGCGTGCGCCGGCCGAACGGCGCGATCCTGGCGGTCAGGTAGATCGCGCCCATCGGTGGCAGCGCCTCGACCGGCAGTCCGGAGCGCCCCATCTCCTCCAGACCGTCGTGCAGGCGCACGAGGCGCTCCTGGATCCCGGCGCGGAACGGCAGGATGTACTCCCCGATCGCCGTGGTGTCGTCGAGCAGCTCGGCGGTGGCGATCTGCTCCGCACGCGGTGCCCACGCGCCGACGTGCCCGACGATCGCAGACATGCGCTCGATCACGTCGACCGGGCCCACGCCCCAGCCGACGCGCACGCCCGTGGAGGCGAATGCCTTGCTGATCCCGTCGACGAAGATCGTGTAGCGCGCCATCTCGGGGACGAGCGCGGGCGGCGTGGCGTGCACCGTGTCGCCGACGCGCAGCATGAAGTAGATCTGGTCGTAGAGCAGGAACGCGGGGCGTTCGCCGCGCCGTTCGCGCGCCTCGTTTTCGGCGACGATGCTCTTGCAGATGCCGCGCAGCTCCTCGGGATCGATCGCCGTCCCGGTCGGGTTGAGCGGCGAGTTGATGCACACCAGGCGTGCGCCCGGCAGGGCGGCTTCGATCTGCGCCCGGGTCGGCAAGAACCGTGTGGTCGGCGCGCACGGGATCGGAACCGGCTCGGCGCCGACCATGTGCGTGTAGTGGTTGTTGTTCCAGCTCGGCACCGGGTAGACGACCTTGTCGCCCGGATCGCAGACCGCCGCGTATGCGGCGTGGATGATCGGGCGGGCGCCCGAGGCGATCAGCACCGAGCCGAGCGGATAGTCGATCCCCAGTTCGCGGCGGTAGAAGCGCTGCACTGCCTCGCGCAGCGCGAGCACGCCGTCCGAGGGCGGGTAGTTGGTCTCGCCCCGGCCGTAGGCGGCGACGATCGCCTCGCGCAGTCGTGTCGGGATGGGGAACTGCGCAGGATCGAAGTCGCCGACCGTCAGGTTGCAGATGCTGCGCCCGGCGCGCTGCAGCGCGCGGATCTCGGCGGCGATCTTCAGGATCTCCGAACCGATCAGGCCGTGCGCCATGCGGCCGACGCGCGGCTGGGCCGCCTTCTTGCCGGCTGCCGCGAATTCGGTCGCGTCCACGGTCGTCGCGGGTGGGTTCACCATCGCGGCGCACGATAGCGAGTCACGCGCCGCGGCGCGCGACCGCGCCGGGAACGACGTGACGGCGCGCGCGGCGCGGGCCGCGACGGCGCGGCGCGGTCGAGCGTTGCCGCGCCGCCCGGCCGGGGGTCACTCGCGGAAGGCCTGCACCTTCGCCGCGATCTCGCGCGCCAGACGATCGCGCCGTTCGGTCGCCGCCTGTACCAGCCGATCCAGCTCTTCACTGCGCTCCAGCGCCTTGCTGAGGCGCGCGACGTACTGGTCGCGCAGCTTGCGCTCCTCCGGCGAGTCGCGCAGCGCGGACAGGTTGCGGCGCAGCGTCTCCTGGGTCTGGTTCAGCGTGGCGCGCTCCTGCTCCAGGTTCTGCAGCTCGCGCTCGGCGGCGGTCTTCTCGTCGAGCAGACCGACGATCCCGGTGAGGAACTCGCGCACCGCGTCGCTCAGGTAGCGCTGCTGCAGGTGGAAGCGGATCGTGTCGGGCCCCTGCTCGAGCAGTCCGACCTGCGACATGACCTCGCGTTCCTCGCGTACCGGCAGGGCGGTTTCCGCGTTCGCCGGGACATCGACGCGGAAGCGGTAGTGCCCGGGCAGCTCGTCAGCCGGCTCCTTCGGCTCGGCGAGAGCGAAGTCGCCGCCCGCCTTGGCGTGGTCGATGTAGAGCACGTAGCCGCGGCTGCTCTTGTTGCGCACCACGTAGTGCGTCTCCAGGACCTCACGGTGGAACGTCGTCAGGAGTCCGTTCACCAGCGTCGCGCGCACGATCGGCTGGGCGCGCCGGTCGCCGCGCGGCTCGACCTCCACCGCGCTCTCGAACGCGTAGGTCACCATCTCGCGCATGCCGGGCTTCAGCGTCCGCGGCAGCATCCCTTCGCCGAGGCAGGTCGACTGCTCGAACACGGTGACCGGCCCCTTCTCCAGCGTGAGCGCCGTCGTGTTGTCGAGCAGGATCGCGTGCTGCGGGTGCGACGACCGGTCCGCGCGCCAGGTGAGGACCCGCTCGCTCTTGCCCACCCGCTCCAGCAGGATCGGCACGAGCGCCGCCTGCCCCTGCTTGATGGTCACCGGCCCGCTCGCGGTGTAGGCGAACAGCTCGCCCAGCTCGGCGCCCTCGGCGGCCGCCATGTTCGAGGACTCGAAGGCGTCCGCCAGAACCTCCCTCGGCGCCGCGCCGAGGTCATCGCTTCCGGTGATGGTGGCCACGCGCCCGGCACGCGCCGGAGGTGGTGCCCCCTTCTTGCTTTGCGCGCCGGGCTCGGCCGCGAGCCCCTCGCCGACCGGCACAACCGGGCGCTGCGGGTAGTACGAGGTGTACAGATCGAGGATGAACGACTGCGGGCTGCCGGCGACGAACGACAGGCGCACGTCGTTCCAGTCCTCGTCGGTGCGGTTCTCGACGATCGCCCAGCCCTGAAGCAGCGGCGCGCCCTCCGCGTCGAGGATCAGCCGGTAGGACGTCTTCCAGATCGGGGTCTCCAGGATGTAGCCCGCGCGCACGCGCCGCTCGCCTTCCCCGACCGCGCGCAGGTGCACCGTCTTGCGGTCGGCGTAGCGCGCCTTGGCGTAGATGTCCATCAACCGCGCGAGGTCGCGGCGCACCGTCTCGTCGAGCACCTCGATCGACGACGCGTCGAGCACGTCGGCCGCGACGATCGCGCCGTCCTCGCGCAGGATCACCAGCTTGTGCGTGGTCAGCACCGTGTCGTCGACCTTGCGCTGCACCGCCTCGATGCCGAGCACCGCGCCGACGACCTGGTCGCGGCCGACGTTCACGCGCACGCGGGCACCCTTCAACTGGGCGAGAAACTGCACGAGCGCGCTGCCCTCCGGCACGCGGAACAGGATGTCCTCGAGCTGCTTCTGGATCGGGTCCTTGCTGTCGTAGTGGATCGTGCTGATCCGACCGCCGCCGAGGTCGATCGCGAACAGCGACTTCAGCACGTCCTTCATCTGCGCGGTCTTGAAGGTGAGCGGTATGGTCGCGTCGCCTTGCACCGTCCCCTCGCGTTCGAAGTAGCCGACTCCGTGCTTGTAGAGCACGATCCGGGTGATGGCGAGGCGATCGCCGCTCTGGTCCTGGCCGTTCATCGGAGCGAGCACGGCGGCCAGGGCGGCAACGCCGGCGAAGTGGGTGCGCATCGTGGTTTCCTCGTGGTCATCAACGGTTCTCGCCACGGGACGATACCCGGGCGGTGGGACGAGGCGCGTGCGGACGCGGCGGCCCCCGCCCGGTTCCCCTCTCAATGGTCGCCGTCGAACGCGCCGAACTCGCGCCGAACCCCGTAGATCGCGAACACGACCCCGGTCAGGACGATGCCGAACACGTCCGCGCTGCACAGCCCGGTCAGCAGCGCGATCCCGGCGTGGCCGGCCATGCCGCAGCACGCGACCACGAAGCGCTCGCGCGGCGCGCGATCGACGAGCAGGCCCACCAGCGGGCCGACGACGAACGCGGTCAAGGCGAACGACCCGTACGCCAGTCCCCGGACGAGCAACATCAGGAACAAGAGCAGCGCGGTGCACTCCCCGACCGTCCGCCGCCGCTGACGCCGACGCTGCTCGTGCCACCGCACTTCCGCTGCCGCCTCTGCCTCCCACGCAGCGCGCACGCGAGCCTGGGCGTCCGGCGGCAGCCGCCGGAACACGTCGCTGTCCTCACGGATCGACGGCGGTGGCGTGGTTGCGACCGCTTCTTCGCGCGAGGTCATGGTCCGAAGATCGGCCGCGCAGGGCCGATGTGTGCAGGTCGGGATAACCCGCCGCCGACGAGAAGTGACCGCGTCCGTCCGCTGACGCGCAGCCCCTGAGCCGTCGGCGGGGATCTTCGCCCGCGGCCTCGCTCGCATGCGTCAGGGCTCTTGATGCCGGCAGGCCCGAAGCCACCATCGCACGGAACACGAGACCTTGGCGCCTTCTTGTGCAACACCCGACTGCGCAAGCCTCAGGGCACGACCTCTGATCGGTTGGCCGGAGCAGCACGGGCACATCCATGGCCGACTCCACTCACACGAACACCGGCCTTCGCCCCCGTCGCATTGGGGCCGCTGCCCTTGGCGGCGGCACAGAACGACGTGAGGAAGCTGGCGTTCATTGCGGCCTATCGCAACCTCGGTGTCCCCGGTTCGGACTATCTGTTCGTGGACGCGAACGACGGCCCCGGGCCCAGCGTCTTCGAGTGAGAGCGCCATCGACCGCTCGCCACGACGAAGCTCGAACTGCCCTTCAACCGCGCCGAGCCGCAAGCAACCCGAGACAGGCTTCCCCTCACCCGGCGCTCCCGTCGGAGCGCCGCGCAAACTGACGACGCCGCGGTGCGCTACTCACCGCCGTCGCCGCCCTCCCTACTTCAACTGCTTCACTTCCGCCACGATCCCCTCCAGCGCCTCCTTGGCGTCGAGGAAGACCATCAAGCAGTTGTCCATGTCGAACAGCGGGTTGCGGATGCCGGCGTAGCCGGGGGCGAGCGAGCGCTTGATGACGACGACCGTGCGCGCGTAGTCGACGTCGAGGATGGGCATGCCGGCGATCGGTGAGTTGGGGTCGGTGCGCGCGGCGGGGTTCACGACGTCGTTGGCGCCAACGACGATGACGACGTCGGTGTTCTTGAAGTCGCTGTTGATCTTGTCCATCTCCCAGAGCTGCTCGTACGGCACGTCCGACTCTGCGAGCAGGACGTTCATGTGCCCCGGCATGCGGCCGGCGACCGGATGGATCGCGTAGCGCACCGTCGCGCCGCGCCGCTGCAGCAGGTCCCCCAGTTCGCGCAGGATGTGCTGCGCCTGCGCGACCGCGAGCCCGTAGCCCGGGACCATGATCACCGACGAGGCGCCATCGAGCAGCATCGCGACCTCCTCGGGAGTGGTGGACTTGATCGACTTGTACTCCTTGGCGTCCTTGGCGACGGCCTCGTCGCCGATGCCGCCGAGGAGCACGTTGCCGAGCGAGCGGTTCATCGCCTTGCACATGATCCGGGTCAGGATCAGACCCGACGTCCCGACCAGCGCGCCGACGACGATCAGCAGAGGATTCGAGATCACGAACCCGGCAGCCGCGCCCGCCACCCCCGAGTACGAGTTCAGGAGAGCGATGACCACCGGCATGTCGGCGCCGC
>DATGPD010000317.1:0-2988 GCA_035305285.1 Planctomycetota bacterium | reverse complement strand
AGGCGACCGTCGACTTCGCCGACACCGTGTGCGAGCCGACCAAGCGCCGCACCGCCGCCGTCGCCGCACTCGCGCCGCACGTCGACGCGTTCGTGGTCGTCGGCGGTGCGCGCTCGAACAACACCCGGCAGCTCGTCCGCTGCGCCGAGGAACACGGCGTCCGCGCGTACCACGTGCAGGGCGCCGCCGACCTCGACCGCGCGTGGTTCGCGGGCTGCCGCTCGGTCGGGCTGACGGCGGGGACGTCTACCCTGGACGAGACGATCGAGAGCGTGCGGCGGGCGCTGGAGGCGATGTAGGTCGCGGCCGCCCCGAAGGTGCCGTCCTCGCCGGCTATCGGGCTATCGTCCCTGCGACGCGCCCTGGCGGCGCAGCGCCCGGCGCCGGCGCGCAACAGCGCGCAGCAGCGCGCCGAACGCAACCGTGGCGTCGGCCGTTCCCGGCCGGCACCGTCGCCCCGGCCCGGGGCGACGCTACGACCGGCGCAGTCGACCCCGACCACGCCGCCCCGCGCTCAGCCGGCCGCCTTTCGGCCGAGCTGGCAGACGCAAACGCCCCGCGACACTCCCGCGCCGGGGCGCCCGCCTGGCCCCACCCGCTACGGCACGGGCACGTGGTCGAACACCTGCCGCAGGATCTGCTCGCTCGTGATCCCCTCGGCCTCGGCCTCGTAGCTCGTCAGCACGCGATGCCGCAGCACCGCGAAGCCGACCGCCTTCACGTCCTGCGGCGTGACGAACCCGCGCCCGTCGAGGAACGCGCGCGCCTTCGCGGCGCGGGTCAGCGACAGCGACGCACGCGGCGACGCACCGTACAGGATCAGCGGCTTCAGCTTCGGCAGCCCCACCTGTCCGGGATCGCGGGTCGCGAACACGAGGTCGACGACGTAGGTCTTCACCTTGTCGTCGACGTAGATCGCCTCCAGCAGGCGGCGCGTCTCCAGCAGCGCCTCCGGCGTGGTCACCGGCTTCCCCGCCGGCACGCGCGCCGACCCGCCCATGCGGTCGATGATCGCCTTCTCCTCCTCCTTGCTCGGGTAGCCGACCACCAGCTTCAGCATGAAGCGGTCGACCTGCGCCTCGGGCAGGGGATACGTGCCCTCCTGCTCGACCGGGTTCTGCGTCGCGAGCACGAGGAACGGATCGGGCAGCGTGCGGGTCTCGCCGGACAGCGACACCTGACGCTCCTGCATCGCCTCCAGCAGCGCCGACTGCACCTTCGCGGGCGCGCGGTTGATCTCGTCGGCGAGCACGAAGTTCGCGAACACCGGGCCCTCCTTCACCTCCCACTTGCCGGTGTTCGGGTGGTAGATGTGCGTGCCGATCAGGTCGCTCGGCAGGAGGTCCGGCGTGAACTGGATGCGCCGGAACGACCCGCCGACCGCCTGCGCGAGAGTCGACACGGCGAGCGACTTCGCGAGCCCGGGCAGGCCTTCGAGGAGCACGTGGCCGTCGGCGAGGAGGGCGATCAGCAGGCCGTCGATCAGTTCCGACTGGCCGACGATCACCTCCTGCATCGCGCGGCGGAGGTCCTGCAGCACGCGGCTGTTCTGCTTGATGCGTTCCGAGATCGCGAGGACGTCGGTCATGAGCCAGGTGGATCGAAAGCGGCGGACGATAGCCGATCATCCGGCGCCGGAAACCCCGGCGCCGCGCAAGCGGCTCACCGCAGCACGAAGCGGAGCACCGGCATCGTCTGGGTCTGGACCTGCCCCCGCTCGGGAAACCCGTCCGGTCCCGGCGGCCCGGAGCGCACCGTCGCACCGGCGAACGACGGCGCGCCGTGCGCCAGCGACAGCACCTGCACGTGCGTGGTCGCGATGTGCGCGGGGTTGCGGTCGCTCGGCACCTGCAGCCACTGGATCGCGAACCGCGCGCTGCACAGCGCCGGGAGCGCAGGCACCACGACCGGCACCTCGACCCGCGTGACCTGCTCGAGCTTCACGCGCGGGAAGAGGAACGGCAGGGCGGCGAACGGATCGACGTGCAGGAAGCAGCCCTTCGCGCCCTGCCCGCTCAGGTCGAGCGGCGGGTCCGTCTCGCGCCCGAGCAGGCACACGCCGGTCGTCTGCGCCGGGCCGGCGGCGAGCATGGTCACGCGGCTGCCCGGCGCGAGTTCGGTCCACACCGCCATCGCCTGCAGGCGCAGGTCACAGGCGCGTCCGGCCATCCGCGTGGTGCCCGATGCCACGGCGAGCGCGTGGTCGACGAGCCACGGCCTGCCCGGCTCCCCCGGCGGCAGCCGCGCCTCGATCTCCACGCACAGGTTGCCGCCCTCGTAACGGAACGGGCGCGCGAACGGGATCTCGATCGCGTGCGGCGCGGCCCACGGCGCGACGTGCACGCCTTGCGGCGCGGGCGCCGCCGGCACCTCCAGGTCGCCACGGAACACCTCGACCGGCTCGGCGCCGCGGTTGTCGGCGAACGCCTCCGACGCCGAACCGGGCGGCGCTGCGCGGTCCGACAGGAACACCGCGACCGCCACGCGTCCCGCCACGAGCGGGAGCGGGAGCTGCACGTCGCGCCGCAGCCACAGCGCGACGATCTCGCGCCCGTGCGCCGCGCGCAGCTCCTCGGCGCGCACGAGCACCTGCTGCCGGCCGGCCTGGTTCACGCCGGCGACGTCGCCGATCCCCGGGGCGTCGGCGCTCTCGAACTCGGACGGCACCACGATCGCCTGCTGCCCGAGCAGCGCCGGAGCGCACGCGAGCGCGAGCACGGCGGACAGCGGGCGGGACGGAGGCATCGCGCCGACGCTACGGCCGGCGGTCCGCGCGCGCAACGCGCGCCGACGCGCTCAGCGCGGCAGCGTCAACTGCAGCGGCACGCGCTTGCCGTCACGCCACACCACGACCTCGACCTCATCGCCGACCTTGCAGCGCAGGCGCACCCACGTCTGGAAGTGGTCGTGCGAGGCGAACCGGTCCTCGCCGGCGAACGACACGACGACGTCGCCGACGCGCAGGCCGGCGGCGCGCGCGGCCTGCCC
>DATGPD010000316.1:0-4755 GCA_035305285.1 Planctomycetota bacterium | reverse complement strand
GTGCTTGCGGTGCCGGCGCAGCGTCTTGCGCAGGCGGTATCCGGCGCTCGGTGGACCGGCCTCGAGCGGCTCGTCCGCGAGGTAGCGCCCGATCTCGGCGGCCAGTTCGCCCGGAGTCTGGTAGCGACAGTTGCGGTCCTTTTCGAGGCACTTGAGCGCGATCCAGTCCAGCTCCTTGCGGAGCTGCGTGACCAGGTGGTGCACCGTCGTGCGCCGCAGGCGCGCGACCTCGCGCGCCGCCTCCTTGCCCATCAACTCGACGCACAGGCTCGGTCGCGGCGGCTCGTCCTCCAGGATGCGGCGCTGCAGCTCGACGAACCACCCGCGCCGCCGGTCGGGGACCGCGAACGGCAGCGCGCCGGTCAGCAGCAGGTAGCCGAGCACGCCGAGCGAGTACACGTCGGTGCGTGCGTCGATGTCCGCCTCGGGGGCGATCTGCTCGGGCGACATGTACTCCGGCGTGCCGACCACGATGCCGGCCTCGGTGCACATCGACTGCTGCACCAGCTCCAGGTCGGTCGCGCGCGCGAGGCCGAAGTCGATGATCTTCGGCACCGGCCGCCCCTCCTCCTCGCAGACCAGCACGTTCTTCGCCGTGAGGTCGCGATGGATGACCCCCTTCTGGTGCGCGTGCTGCACGCCGGCGCACACCTGCTGCAGGAGGATGAGGCGATCGGCGAGCGACAGGCGTGCGCGGTCGCAGTACTCGTCGATCGGCACGCCGGGAACGTACTCCATGACGAAGTACGGCGTGCCGTCCGAGGTCTCGCCCGCCTCGAACACGCGCGCGATGTTCGGATGGCTCATCACCGCGAGCGCCCGGCGTTCGAGGGCGAAGCGCGCCAGCACCTGGTCGGTGCCGGTCCCGGCGCGGATCACCTTGAGCGCCACCTGCCGGCGCACCGGTTCGCACTGCTCGGCGAGGTAGACGACGCCCATGCCGCCCTTGCCGAGCGGCTGGATGATGCGGTAGCGGCCGACCCACGTGCCGCCGCGCAGCTCGCGCGCCGTGCCGGTCGCGGTCGGCCGCACCTCGCCGGTGCGGCGCAGGCCGGTCAGCGCCTCGACGAGCTGCCAGATGCCCGCCGCGTGGCGCGGGTACCGCCGGCACAGAGCCGCGACCTCGACGCCGAGCTGCGCGCGCACGCGCTCGCACAGCGCGGTGGTCTCCACCCGGATCGGGTGCGGCAGCTCCGGCACGGGTTCTCGCACATCCGGGGTATCGGCAGGCGACACCCTCCGCTTGGGAGCGCATGGAGGCAGCGGTGCCAGCGCCCGGTGGCGGCGCACGCCGGGCGCCGGAGGGCGCGCGCGGAGGTCCCTCCGCGGCCGTGCACCGCTGGCGCCGGACGGTTCCGCGGTCGCCCTCGTCACCGCCGGCCCGGCCGGTATGGTCGGATCACCCGGGACCTCGAACGAGCACCATCCGCCGACTTCGAGAACCAAGCGGATGCCGGACAGCGCCGGGCACGGCCGACGACCGGCGGCGCAGGCCCCACGCAGTGCTGCCCAGCGGCGCTCGCGACGCTGCCTGCGTCCTTGCCGTCGTCGCAGCCCGCGCGGCAGCGGCTCGCCGGTCAGCGCACCTCGACCCACATCCGCCACAGCAGGCGCGGGGCGGCAGGGTCGTCGGTGAACGCGGAGCGGTCGTGCGCGAGGGTCCGGTTGTCGACCCAGAGCATGTCACCGGCATCGAGCCGGAAGCGCACGACGTGCTCGGGTGCGGCCAGCTCCTCGTCGAGCAGGTCGAGCGCGGCGCGCACCTCCGCCGACACCGGCTCGCCGGCGCGCTCCTGACCGCGCTCCAGCCAGTAGCGCATGTAGCGGAACGTCCAGCCATGGGGCTGCGCGGGGTCGCGCGCGAACACCGGGAAGCGGTTGGCGGCGAGCGCCTCGGGTGTCGGCTCCAGCCCCGGCGTCACCAGGTCGCGCACGTAGGCGCGCTGCAGGAGGCGCCACGCCTCGGGTGCGCGGCGCGCGACCGCGCGGCCGGCGGCGAGCGCGTCGCTCACCAGCGACTCGCCGCCCTCCAGCGCGGGGCGCTCGCACAGCAGCCCGACGAACGACGGCACGACGTCGCGCGCGCTGCTGTCGGTGTGGAACCCGGTGCGCTCGCGGGTCATCGACACCGGCGCGGTCGACGTGCGGTAGTCCGCGCCGCGGTCGCACACGGCGTACAGGCGGCCGTAGGTCGTGAGCGGCGTGCCCAGCCCCGCACCGATCGCGAGGAACAGCAACCGGCGCTCGTCGGCGCTCGCCTCGGTGCCGAGCTGCACGTGGCACCAGCGCTCGCCGTACAACAGCCGCCCGCGCAGGCGCCGCGCGTACTCGCGCGTGCACGGCCACGAGAGCGCTTCGATGTCGACGCGTTCGAGGTCGGCGAGCGCGTCCGGGCGCGCGCGGGCGAAGGCGCGCACCTCGCCGAGCACGGAAGCCGGCACCCGATCCGGCGCCGGCACGGGGCGAGCGACCGCGCGCCGCTCGGCGGCGCGCGCAACGGGAAGAGGCAGCGTGGTCATCGTCCCTGCTTCACGGTTCGGAACGCGAGGTGCAGCGGCGTGTCGCGCAGTGGCGCGAAGAACGCCGGATCGAGCGCGAGGTGCGCCGGGGTGACGTGCAGCTCTTCGACGTCCGGCAAGGAGCGGAAGCCGGCGAGCCGCAGGCAATCGAAGTAGTCGCTGAGCGTCTTGTGCACGCAGCGGACCGGGACCTCGATCCCGTCGCGCCGCCAGATGCGGCCCTCCAGGGTCGCGTCGCGCGCGCTGAAGTAGCCGCGCCCCGCGCGCGCGAAGTAGAACGGGGGCTCCTCAGGGCGCAGGAACGGCAGCGACGGGTGCGGCACGGCGAACACGAAGCGCCCGCCCGGACGCAGCACGCGGTGCACCTCGGACATCACCGCCGCGGTCCCGGCGCGATCGAGGTAGTTGAACAGGAACACCGCGACCGCGAGGTCGACGCTGCCGTCCGCGACCCAGCTCAGGTCGCGCGCGTCGCCCACGCGGTACTCGATACCGAGCGGCTCGCGCTCCTCCTCCTCGAGCGCGCGCGCGATCATCTCCCCCGACACGTCGGTACCGCGCACGCGCGCCGCGCGCCGCCGCTTGAGCTGGCGCGCGACGTAACCCTCCCCGCAGCCGAGGTCGAGCACCTCGCAGCCGCCGACCGGCTCGCACCAGTCGAGCACGAACGGCCGCGCGGTGAAGTCGGAGAGCAGCACCGGCGCGCAGCGCCGCCAGTTCTGCGCGGCGCGGTCGTAGATCTCCGCAGTGCTGTCGGACCCGGTCACGCGGGCTCGCTCCGCACGAGCAAGCGCCGGTGCAGGGCATCGAAGAACTCGGCGCGCAGGTCGAGCGCGGTCCGCATGCCCGACCGCAGCCCGGCCCTTCCCGCCGGCGTGGCGGCGAGTTCCGCCGAGATCGCGAGCAGGTCCTTGTGGTGCTGGTCGTCGACGAGGCAGTGCAGCTCGAAGAACACGTAGTCCTCGCGGCGCAGGGGCACGGCGCGGCGGATGCCTTCCAGGAGCTGCAGGTAGATCGGGCGCACCACCCCCTCGGTGCCGAGGCCGAGCGCGCCGACGCAGAACGCCGCCGACCCGCGCTGCAGCAGCGAGAAGAAGCGCTCGCGCCAGCGCGCCGCCTCCGGACGCGGCAGCTCCAGCTCGGCGTCGGTGATCCCGAGCGCGTGGCAGAACTGGCGGAACAGGCGCGAGTGCGGGATCCCGGCGACCCGGTCGGGGTCGATGCCGGCCTCGGCGAGCGCCAGCCGGTCACCGGCGTCGAGCTGACCACGCTCCTCGGCGAGGTTCTCCGCGAGGAGCGCACGGTGGCTGCCGTCGGGCAGCCGCCGGATGACCGCCTGCAGGTAGCGGGGGAACCACTGCGAGTAGCCGTGGTAGGTCACCGCGAACTCGCGCACCGCGTGCACCGGATCCGGCAGGTCTCCCTTCGCGAAGGCGGCGAGCCAGGGATGGCGTACGGCGACGTGCGCCTCGGCCTCCGCGGTCAGGGTCGCGAGGAAGTCGGCGGGGCCTTGGGCCTCGCCAACGGTCGGTAGGCAAAGGAGTTCGCTCATTCGAACGGGGGGAAAGCGCGTTGGGCGCCAGGTCGCCGGCGCACGGGCAGCGGGTCGATCCGCCTGCCACTTCCGTCTACCCGGGCGCCTTAACGGCCGCGCGAAGGGTCGGCTGTCGGGGCGGCTCCGGCGGCGACCGCCTCCGCCCGAACCGGTCCGCTCGTAGCCCGTCGGAAAAACCCCTTCGCTCGGGGCAGGCCCGTCCGCCTGCCGCCACCCGCCGATGCCACGGGATCATCCTCCGGCGGCGCTCCGGCCCGGCCGGTCCGCCGCTGCCGGACGCGTCCCGGCCAGACACGCATGGCTTCCGCGGCTCAAGACCGGGCATCACCCGGTCGAAAGGCGCCTTGGCACAAGCAGGAGCGCGCCCCGTGTACGGACTGGTGAACAAGGCGATCGAGGACCTCGTGCGGCAGCAGGGCGGCGAGGGCGCCTGGCAGCGCGTCGCGGAGGAGGCAGGCTTCGGCGACCGGACCTTCCTCAGCATGGAGGTCTACGACGACGCCCTGACCTACCGCCTCGTGGCCGCCGGCGCCGAGGCGCTCGGCAAGTCCCCCGAGAAGCTGCTCGAAGAGCTCGGCTTCTTCTGGATCCGCTACACGGCGAGCGAGGGCTACGGCGAGCTAATGGACCTCTTCGGCAGCACGCTGGAGGAGTTCCTCGGCAACCTCGACGCGATGCACG
>DATGPD010000315.1:0-6375 GCA_035305285.1 Planctomycetota bacterium | reverse complement strand
TCCTGCCCGGACGGTTCGCGG
Organism: Planctomycetota bacterium; assembly: GCA_035305285.1. Classification (GTDB taxonomy): domain Bacteria; phylum Planctomycetota; class UBA1135; order UBA1135; family UBA2386; genus DATGPD01. The sequence continues at coordinate 6,354 of DATGPD010000315.1, read as the reverse complement.
TGCGCGCCGAGAGCCGCCGCTCGCGCCTCTACCACCGCGATGCGATCGCCCAGCGGGTCACCGCCGCGATCGCGGACGCCCTCGGCGCCGGGCCCGAGCCCGGCGACCAGCCGGTGGTGCTCGCGCGCTTCCTCGACGACACGTGCACGCTGTCGCTCGACACCACCGGCCCCGCGCTGCACGACCGCGGCTACCGCCAGGAGCCGGGGCCGGCGCCGCTGCGCGAGGACATCGCGCGCGCGCTCGTGCTCGCGTCGGGCTGGGACCGACGCCGCCCGCTCATCGACCCGTTCGCCGGCGCGGGCACGATCGCGATCGAGGCCGCCCTGCTCGCGCGCGGCCAGGCCCCGGGCCGGCACCGCAAGTTCGCGTTCCACGCCACCCGCCTGTACGACGCGGCGCGGTTCGCCGCGCTGCAGGCCGAGGCCGACGCAGCCGTGCGTCCCGGCGCGCGGATCCTGGCGAGCGATCGGCGCGCCGACTGCATCGCGATGACCGAGCGCAACGCCGAGCGCGCCGGCGTGCGCGCCGACCTGGAGGTCGCCGCCGCGCCGCTGAGTAGCTCGCCGTGGCGCGCCGAACTGGCGCACGCGGGCGCGGTGGTCTCCGACCCGCCGCACGGCAAGCGGCTCGGCGACCCGCGCGCGCTGGTCAAGCTCTACCGCGCGCTCGGCGCGTGGCTCGCGGGCGCGCCGGCCGACTGCGCGATCGCGCTGGTCGCGGCCGACCGGCGGCTCGCGCTGCGCACGGGCCTGCCGCTGAAGACCGCCTTCCTCACGCCGCACGGCGGGAGGAAGGTGCGCGCGCTCGTGCGTCCGCTCAGCGGCGGCGCTGCTGCTCCCGCGTGAGCTCCTGCAGGAGCGTGCGCAGCTCGCGGATCTCCTCGCGCAGGGCGCGGATCTCGGTGGCGAGATCGCGGTCGCCGTCCGCGCGCGCGCGCGCCGGCCCGGCGGGGCCGCCCTGCCGCGGCCCGGGCGGCGCTCCGGCCTCGGGCTTCGCGTCGGCCTTGGGCGCGCGCGCCGCGGGACCGGTGGGGCCCGGTCGCGGCGCCTCGGGCTTCGCGGCAGGCTTCGGCTCGCGCGCACGCGCGGCCCGCTCGCCGGAGCGCTGCAGCTCCTTCAGCTTCTCGGCGAGCAGGTCCGCCGGCTGGAAGCCCTCGATCACACCGGCGCGCTTGCCGGCCGCGTCGAGCAGCACCATGTGCGGGATCTGCTGCACGTCGTACTGGTCGGCGATCGCGCCGTGCCGGTCGGTGTCGATCCACAGCACCTCGCGGTCGCCGAGGGCCTCCTTCACCTTCTCGTCCTGCAGGCTCTTCTGCAGCGCCTTCGAGCTGGCGTCCCACGCGGCGCCGAACGCGAGGAGCAGGGGCTTCTTGCCCGCCAGCTCGCGCAGCGCGGCGCGCACGTCGCCCGGGGCGGCGGGCTGCTTCGCCCGAGCAGCCTGCTGGGGCCGAGCGTTCGCCTGGGCCTGGGCGCCCGGCTTCGGCTCGGCGGGCGCCTCCTTGGCCTGCTGGCGCTTGGCCTGCTCGGCGCGCTGGCGCTCGCGCGCCGCGGCACGCTCGACCTCGCGGCGGGTGTCGTCGGCGCGGACACCTTCGTCGCGCGCGGGAGCCGGCGCGGCGGCCTCGCGCTCTTCGCCGCGCGCGGGCACCGCCCCGAGGACCACGTGGAAGGTGTGCGTCGTGCCCCCCGCTTCGATCTCCAGTGCGACACGCTGTCCGGGGCGCAGCGCGGCCATCGCGCGATCGACGTCCTGCAAGCTCGACACCTTCTGCCGCGCGATCGAGCGCAGTCGGCCCTGCGACACCCCGGCCTTCTTCGCCGGCGAGTCGTCCAGGACCTCGGCCACCTGCACGCCGTCGTCACCCGCCTCCAGCGCGACCCCGAGGAAGGGGCGCCCGCGCTCCTGCGCCGGCTGCGCGCGTCCCGTCCGCGCGCGGGCCCCGGCCCGTTCGCCTTCCTCGCGCGGCTCCGCCTTCTGCTCGCGCTGCTCCTGCGGCGCCGGGCGCGCGTCCGGCGGTGCGGCCTCGGTTCCGGGGCGCGTGGTCCGCGCCGCGTCCCGCTCGGCCGGAGCCGGCAGGTCGCTCGGCCGGGCGGCGAGCACGACCTCCAGGACGCGCTCCGCCTCGTCGCGCCGGACCTTGACCTTCACCTTGCTGCCCGCCTCGCGCTTGCCGACCTCGCGCAACAGGTCGTCCACGGTCGGCACCGCCATGTCGTCGATCGCGAGGATGCGGTCGCCCACCCGGATGCCGGCCTTCTCGGCCGGAGAGCCCGGGACGACCTCGATGACGAGCGGCTGTTCGGACTCGGGGTCGAGCATGACGCCGAGCCAGCCGGGAGCGAGCCAACCGACGAGCGCGAGGAACGGAACCAACAGGAAGTGGAGGTTGGACATGGCGGATCCGGGGGTCAGGAAGGGCGAGAGGGCAGCCTGCTTGCGCTGGTCGCGCGCCACTATACGGGCCGTCTGCGGCGGTCGCGGGCACGCCGGGAACCGCGCGCGCCGTCGTCGCCGTCGGAACTTTTGCGCGCCGGCCTTGAAGGCCGGGACGAATCTCGTTACGAAGGCCCGCCCTTTCCGCCCCCTTCGTCTAGCGGCCCAGGATACATGGTTCTCAGCCATGGGACACGGGTTCAAATCCCGTAGGGGGTACCAAAGCGCGGGGCTCGGCGCCGGACGGCGCTGAGCCCCATCGCCGCTGAGGCGGGCGACCCGCGATGCCGTGGCGACGCCGCGAAGACCTGGAAGACTTCGAGCTGCGTGAACTCTCGCGCTTCGCGGCACGCAGCCGGGACGCGGGGCCGCGGCGTGTGCCCGAACCGGAGGACCCGCTGCGCACCGCCTTCCAGCGCGACCGCGACCGCATCATCCACAGCTCGGCGTTCCGCCGGCTGCAGCACAAGACGCAGGTCGTCGCGGCCTACGAGGGCGACCACTTCCGCAGCCGGATGACGCACACCCTCGAAGTCGCGCAGATGGCCCGCAGTGCGGCGGGCGCGCTGCGACTCAACGCCGACCTGTGCGAGGCGGTCGCGCTGGCGCATGACCTCGGCCACCCGCCGTTCGGCCACGTCGGCGAGGACGCACTCGACGCGCTGATGGCCGGGCACGGCGGCTTCAAGCACAACGCGCAGGGCGTGCGCATCGTCGACCTGCTGGAAGACCGCTACGGCCACGGACACGGCCTGAACCTCACGCTCACCACGCGGCGTTGCCTGCTGAAGGGCGCGATCCCCGCGGGCTTCCCGCTGAGCCCCGACCTGCTGCCGCGTGCCGAGCCGGCGCTCGAGGCGAGGCTGGTCGACCTGTGCGACAAGATCGCCTACCTCTGCCACGACCTCGACGACGGCATCCGCGCCGGCGCGTTCGCGGAGGAAGACGCGCGGCGCCTCGAGCTGTGGCGGATGGCGGCGGCGCGCGCGCGGCCGGGACCACACCACCGCATCATCAGCGAGATGATCGCGCTGCTGATCCACGATCTCGTCGAGACGACCGCGGCGGCGCTCGACTGTGGCGCGACGCCGGAGGAGGTGCGGCCGCGGCACTCCGACACGATGGTCGTGCTCGCCCAGGAAGTGCTCGCCTTCCTGCGCGACCGCTTCTACCGCTCGGAGCAGGTGCTCGCGGTGATGCACGGCGGCGGCGAGCGGATCGGGCGCGTGTTCCGCCGCCTGTGCGCGCGGCCCGAGGAGCTGCCGACGCACGTGCGCGCGCGCGTGCCGCGCGACGGGCTCGAGCGCGTGGTGTGCGACTACATCGCGGGCATGACCGACCGCTTCTTGATGTCGCTGCCGGAGTAGGCGGCGCGCGAAGGTCAGCCCGGCGTGCCCGTCGCCGGCGACCGGTGCGCTTGCCCGCCCGCGCGCTCGGCGAGCAGGCGGATCCACAGCGCCTCGGTGCGCTCGGCCATGCGCGTCGCCGGGAACATCTCGGCGGTGCGCGCGGCGCCCGCCGCGCCACACCGCGCACGCAGGTCGGGGTCGGCCAGCATGCGCTCGAGCGCGGCGGCGAGCGCCGCGACGTCGCCCGGCGGGACGACCTCGCCGGTGACTCCGTGCGCGACGATCTCCGGCAGGCCGCCGACCGACGTGACGACGAGCGGCAGGCCCGCCGCGCTCGCCTCGAGGCAGGCGTTGCTCAGACCCTCGTGGAACGAGGGCATGCAGAACACGTCGCTCGCCGCGTACAGCGGCTGCATCGGCGACACCGCGCCGGGCAGACGCACGCGCGCGCCGAGCCCGGCGCGCGCGACGTGCGCCTCCAGCGCGGCGCGGTCGCTGCCTCGCCCGGCGAGGACCAACAGCGCGCGTTCGAAGCGCGGCGCGAGCGCGGCGAACGCGTCGATCAGCACGCGCTGGCCCTTGCGCGGACGCAGGGTCGCCGCGCAGGTCACCACGACCGCATCGGGCGGCAGGCCGAGGGCAGCGCGCGCCGCGTCGCGCCCGGCGCGGATCCCCTGCCACGGCGCGAGGTCGATGCCCTCGTGCACCAGGGTGACCCGTTCCTCGGGCACGCCGGCGGCGAGCACGCGCGCGCGCACCGCGGCGCAGTTCGCGACCACGTGGTCGACGAGCCGGCGGTAGCGCCAGCCGCGCAGGCCGCGGCCGATCGGGTAGTCGATGCGCCGCGTGGTCACCTTGAGGGCCGGCGACCCGCGCGCGGCGAGCCCGCCCCACAGGAGGGAGCGCCCGCAGCCGAAGTGCACGACGTCGGGGCCTTCGCGCAGCGCGGCGCGCACGCCGCGCCACAGGCCGGGATGCCACGGCGCGCGCAGCGGCGCGGTGCGCACGTCGGCGCCGAGCCGGCGCGCCGGCTCGGCGAAGCGCGCCCCGGGCGGGAGGAGCACCGTGTTGCGGTGCCCGCGCGCCTGCAAGTGGCGGATCAGGTACTCGAGCTGCAGCTCGCCGCCGGAGTAGCCGCGTTCGGCCAGGATGTGCAGGACGTGCACGCGCCGCACCGGGACGCAGGAAGCGCTACGGCGTGGACCGCGTCGCCTGCACGCTGCCGTGGCCGTTGAGATGGCCGTTGGCGTGGCCGTTGAGGTGGCCGTCGGCGTGGCCGTTGAGCGGCGCACGCGACGCGAGGCGTTCGGAGAGCGACAGACTCGCGCTCGTCGTCCGACCTTCGACCAGCTCCAGGACGCGGCCGACGCGGTGGTAGTACTGGTGCTTGGCGTGCGCCAGCTCGCACCCCGCGGCGGCGATGCGCTCGCGCGCGGTGGCGTCCTTCAGGTAGTGGTCGATCTTCTCCAGACACTCGTCGGCGTCGTGGTACCACGCGAGGTGCACGCCGTCGCGCAGCACCGTCTCGAGCCCGGGAACGTAGTGCGTCAAGTGGAAGCCGCGGCAGGCGAGCGACAGCCAGGTGCGGTTGCTGAAGTACAGCGCGTCGTCGTTGAACTGGTTCAGGCCGAGCACGATGCGCGAGCTCGCGCACAGATGGCGGAAGCCGCGCGCCTTGACCGGCGGGCGGACGCGCAGCTCGGGGTAGCGCGCCGCCCACTCCTCCCAGCCGACGCCGTAGATCTCGGTGTCGAAGTGCCGGCTGACCCGGGCCAGGAGTTCGACGCGCTGGCCGCGCTGGCCCGGTCCGCCGATGAACACCACGTCGCGCCGGGGGGTCGCCCGTTCGGGATGGTGGAAGCGCGGCGAGAACCCGCTCATCAGGAACTCGACGCGCTCGATGCCCTGCTCCTTCAGCATCGGCATCCGCGTCGGGTTGCTCACGCAGACCAGACTCGCGTGCCGCATGTACTCCACGTGCTCCGGGCAGAGGTCGTGGAGCGCCTCCTCCATCCACAGGACGACCGGAGTCGTCCGGCCGAACTCCTGCAGGAGCGGCAGCGGCAGGTCCCGGCAGAACACCATGACCATGTCCGGCCGGAACCGCTGGAACCGGCGGCGGACCCAGGCGTGCGCCAGTCCGGGCCGCAGCCAGCGGCGGACGGTCGCGTAGTTGATCCAGCGGATGTCGAGGCCGTGACCGGCGAGGCCGTCGACGAGGGCGCCGGTGCACCGGGTCCGGGACATGTTCTTGCCGAAGAACATGACCCGGCGGATCGGTCGACCGCAGACGAGCCGCGGTCGGGCCGCAGCGGGAGCCGTGGCGGGAGGCTGTTCCACGTTCGCTGCGTACATGCGCTCAGACCTCGCGAAGGCCGGACCAAGGCAGGGGCGCCTCCGACGGAAGCGTGGAACCGCGGCGACCGCCACCAGACATCTTCATGAACCGACCGTATGCGTCCAGCCAACGGGCCCGGCGTTCCTCGAACCATGCAACTCCATTGGCGCCGGCAATATAGACCGAGCTCCGTCCGGGAAACCACCAGGACTTGCGGAACAGCGCGCC
>DATGPD010000314.1:0-2346 GCA_035305285.1 Planctomycetota bacterium | reverse complement strand
CTGCACTGCGGGAACCTGGACCTGCACCGGGAACGCGCCGGTGTAGGCGTCGTCGACCGAGATCGCGATCCGGTAGCCCGAGATGCGGATCGTGCCGCCGCGCTCGACGATCTCCGCCGGGAACACCTTGAACAGGCCGTCGCCGGCGACGTTGCCGGACGCGCTCGCGTAGTTGGGGAACAGGTCTTCGCGGTCGGTGATCCACCAGTTGCCGAACTCGACCTTGTTGTGCGCGAACGACTGCGCGGCGGACGCGCCGGCCAGCGCCGGAAGGAACGCGAGTGCGCACGGGACCGACGGACGAGGCATCGCGGGCGGATTGTAGGCGGCCCGTCGTCCGCCCCGGGGCGGCGCGCGCCGGCGATTCGCGGTTCGCAAGAAGAACTCCGGGCGCGAGCGCGGAAGGCTGCTATCTTCTGCGCCCCTCGCGTGCGGCCCCCATGTCGCCGTTCGCGACGCACCGTCAGAGAACCGCACGCGTGACCGACGAGATCGCGCCCGACCGTCTGCAGAAGCTGGAGGCCCTACGCAGCAAGGGCACCGACCCCTATCCGGCACGGGTCGACAAGCCGACCCCGATCGCGGAGTGCCTGGTCGACCTCGACGCGCGCGCCGGGACGCGCGTCGTCGTCGCCGGCCGCCTCGGCCAGATGCGCGACTTCGGCAAGCTGCGCTTCGCGCACCTGCACGACCGCAGCGGCTCCGTGCAGATCGGCTTCGAGCGCGACGCGCTGCCCGACTTCTGGCCCGACCGCAAGCTGATCGAGAACGGCGACCACGTCGTCATTCGGGGGCGCCTCGGCCGCACGCAGAAGGGCGAGCCGACGGTGTGGGCCGACCAGGTGACGCTCGCCAGCAAGAGCCTGCGCCACCCGCCGGAGAAGTGGCACGGCCTGCAGGACGTCGAGATCCGCTACCGGATGCGCTACGTCGACCTGTTCGCCAACCCCGAGGTGCGGCAGGCGTTCCTGCTGCGCGCGGCGCTGGTGCAGGAGATGCGCAACTACTGGAACAGCCTCGGCTACGTCGAAGTCGAGACGCCGATCCTGCAGCCGATCTTCGGCGGCGCGACCGCGCGCCCGTTCCGCACGCACCACAACGCGCTCGACATGCCGCTCTACCTGCGCATCGCGCCGGAGCTGTACCTCAAGCGCCTGCTGGTCGGCGGCCTGGAGCGCGTGTACGAGATCGGCCGCGTGTTCCGCAACGAGGGGATCAGCACGCGGCACAACCCGGAGTTCACCATGCTCGAGTGCTACGAGGCGTGGGCGGACTACCGCGACGTGATGGACCGCGTCGAGGGCCTGTTCGCGCACCTCGTGCGCACCGTGCTCAAGGGCAACTCGAAGGTCACCTTCCGCGGCAACACCTACGACCTGCAGCCGCCGTTCGCCAAGCAGCGCTACCTAGACCTGTTCGCCGAGAAGAACGACGGGCTCGACTTCTTCGCCGAGGAGCCGGTGCGCGCGCGCGCGCGCCAGCTCGGCATCGAGGAGCGCGGCCGGCCGCACTTCAAGGTCGCCAACGACGTGTTCGAGGCGACCGTCGAGCCGACCCTGCAGGGGCCGGTGTTCGTCTACGACTACCCGGCGCCGATCTGTCCGCTGGCGAAGACCAGCACCGCCGACCCGCGCGTCGCCGAACGCTTCGAACTGTTCATCGGCGCGATGGAGATGGGCAACGCGTTCTCCGAGCTGAACGACCCGCAGGACCAGGAACGCCGCCTGCTCGCCCAGCTCGCCGAGAAGGACGACGAGTCGCCGTCCGAGCTCGACACCGACTACGTCACGGCGCTGGAGTTCGGCATGCCGCCCGCCGGCGGGCTCGGCATCGGCATCGACCGGCTCGCGATGCTGCTGACGGGCAGCCCGTCGATCCGCGACGTCGTCTTGTTCCCGCTGCTGCGCCCGCAGGCGCCGTCGGGCGGCGGAGCGGGCGGCCAGGGCGACGGAGACCGCTGAGTCGGTGCCGGTCTACTCCTGGCTGCTCGCCTGGCGCTACCTGGTGACGCGGCGCGTCACCCTCCTCGGCGTGATCGGCGTCGCGGTCGCGGTGTGGGCGATGATCGTCGTGATCGCGGTGTTCTCCGGCTTCATCGGCGAGATCCGCGGCGCGGCGCGCCTCGCGTCGCCGGACCTCCTGCTCACCGGCGTGCGCGCCGACTGCGACTTCGCCGCGGTCGCCCCGGTCCTGCGCGCCGATCCGGACGTCGTCGCGATCGCGCCGCGCGTGCAGCACGAAGTGATCCTCGCCGCGTACGGCCTGCACGGCCGCTACGTGCCGCGCACCCGCGCGGTCGAGACCACGGCGCTGGAGCGGCAGTTCGTGCGCCTGCTCGGCGTCGAC
>DATGPD010000313.1:0-2627 GCA_035305285.1 Planctomycetota bacterium | reverse complement strand
CCGCCCTGGGTCATGCCCTGTCCGCCGTAGCCCGCGTAGCCGGGCCCACCGTGGTAGCCGGGCTCGCCGTACGCGCTGCCGCCCCACGAGCTGCCGCCGAACGGAACGCCGTAGCCGCCTTCCCTGCCGTAGTTCTCCGGCGCGCCCCGGTACTCTCCTTCGCCGCCGTAGCCGCCGGATGAGCCGCCCCACCCGCCGGCCGGGTTGCCGTAGCGCCCGCGCCCCTCGCCGTACTCGCCGCGCGCGGCCTGTCGCCATGCGCCGCCTTCACCGCGCCAGTCACCCTCACGTTCGCGCGCGCGCTCGCTGCGCCGGTACTCGGGCTCGTAGTAGTCGTCTGCCTCGCGCGCGTACGGCCGGTTGGCGCGGAACGCACCCGCGTCGCCCTCGCGCTGCCAACGGCCCGCGCCTTCGCCGCCCGGACCGTACCAGCGCTCGCCGCCCGTCCGACTGCCGCGCTCGTACTCACGTTCGTCTTGTCGATGAGGTTGCATGTCTGCTCCGAGGTTCGCGGCCGCCGAACCTGACAGTGGTTTGACATCGGCCGCAGGGCTCGAGGCGCGTGGCCGGCGCGCGGCGGCTGCATGCAACGCCCGGACCGCCCGCGCCGCGCGGAGGGTGCGCCGCGCGGCGGACACAAGCGGCGCGTGCGCGCACGGTTGCAGCAGACGCCGCGCGAACGCGCGGCGCGCCCCCTGAGCGCGCGGTGCGCACCTTGCGTGCAAGGCGCCGCGTTCGCCGCATGCGCGCGCGGCAAGACGACCGCACGCGGTGCAGCTCGGGCGGAGCGGGCACGTCGCTTGCCTCGTGCGCCCGTTCCCACCCGATTCCATCGAGTTGCCGCCATGTCGCTGATCCGCTGCCTCATCGTCATCCTTCCGTTCACCGCGGGCGCCGTGCTCGCCACGATGAGTGACGGTCTCGCGCCGCACCGGGCCGCGACGCTCGCACCGGCCATCGCCGCGCCCGAGCGCGCCGCACCGCAGGGCGGCACCGGCAAGGTGCAACGCACCGGACAGATCGGCGCCTGGTACGTCTACGCCGACGGCACGGTCGCGGTCCGGCTCGACGGCCAGGACAAGGGCCAGAGCTTCTCCACCTGGTTCGTCAGCCCGGCGGACAAGACGGAGACCACGCGCTTCGAGCACCTCATGCTCGCGACCGCGCTGCGCCTCGCGTCGTCGCGCGAGCCGCTGACCGTCGCCTACGACCCCGGGCGGGAGAAGCAGGGCAAGACGGTGCGCGACGCCGTGCCGATCGCGGCGATCATGTGGAACACCTCGCCCGCCGAAACCGGCGAAGCTCCCGAAGCCAGGAAGTGAGGCCTGCGGGAGCGAGGCTCCGACCCCGGCAGCAGCCGTACTCCGATCCCGTCAACCCTCCGCCATGAACGACCGTCGCATCCTGATCTTCGTCGGCGACGACTACGAGGACCTCGAGGTCCAGTACCCCCGCCTGCGCCTGCTCGAAGCCGGCTTCGTCGTGACGCTCGCCGGCCCCGCCGCAAACGCGGTCTACCGCGGCAAGCACGGCTACCCGCAGAAGAGCGACGTCGCGATCGCCGACGTCGACCCGGACCGGTTCGACGGACTCGTCGTGCCGGGCGGCTGGCTGCCCGACAAGCTGCGGCGCGACGAGCGCGTGCTCGCGATCACCCGCGCGATCCACTCCGCCGGCAAGCTGGTCGCGAGCATCTGCCACGGCCCGCAGATCGATATCTCCGCGCGCATCGTCGAGGGCTACCGCTACACCAGCTCGCCCGCGATCAAGGACGACCTGGTCAACGCCGGCGCGCAGTGGTCCGACGAGCCGGTGGTGCGCGACCGCAACCGGGTGAGCAGCCGGCGGCCCGACGACCTCCCGGACTTCCTGCGCGGCATCCTCGGCTTCTTCGCCGAGCAGCCGCGTCACTCGTAGCGCACCGACTCCGCGGGGCTCTCGCGCAGCGCGCGGATCCCGGGCAGCACCGCGGCGAGCACGCCGATCGCGAGCGCGATCGCCGGCACCGCGGCGAACCACGGCCAGGGAACGACCACCGGCGCCTCCAGACCGGCGACCCGGTTGAGCCCGGCTACGACCATCGAGCCGAGCGGCACGCCGGCGATCCACACGATCGCCGTGGCGAGCACCGCGACCAGGACCCCTTCGAGCAGGTAGGTCTGGCGCAGCGCCCGCCCGGGCATCCCCAGCGCGCGCAGCACGCCGACCTCGCGCGCCCGCCCCATCGCCGCGATCGTCATCGCGTTCACCAGGCCCACGCCGGCGAGGAGCAGGATCAGGGCGAGCAGCACGTCGAATACGAAGAAGTCGCGTACGACGTCGCGCTGGCCGTAGTCGGTCAGCCACTGTCCGGTCTTCGCCCAGGTCGCCTGCGGCACGATCTGGCGCGCCGCGGCGAGCACGGCGTCGGCGTTGGCACCCGGCTCCAGGCGCAGCACGATGCGGTCGACGCAGCGCTCCTCGACGCAGAAGTCCTCGCGCAGGAAGCGCGGATCGGCGATCGCCCACGCGCGTTCATCGGGGAAGAACCCGGCATGGTCGCTGACCGCGAGCACGGTGTACGGTCTGGCACCCTCGTCGGTGAGTACCGGCAGGACGTCGCCCGGCTGCAGGCGGCGCAGGTGGGC
>DATGPD010000312.1:0-6256 GCA_035305285.1 Planctomycetota bacterium | reverse complement strand
CCAGCTGTCCGGGCTGACCTGCGGCCGCGCCAGCTTCAGGTAGACGAAGACGATCGACACGTACTGCAGGGCGTTGGCGCCCTTGAGCACGTCGGGCGGCGCCGCCGGGGTCAGCGCCTTGGCCAGCGCGGTCACCGGGATCGTCGACACGTACATGTCGCCGGTGATCGTCTCGCGGCGGTGCTTGCCGAACTCCACGCCGACGACGCGGTCGCCCTCGCGGAACACGCGTACCGCCGGCGCGTTGACCAGCACGCGACTGCCGGTTCCCGACTCCTCGATCTTGCGCGCGTAGCCGCGCGCCAGCTCGCCGATCCCGCCGAACAGCGGATAGACGAAGTCGGTGACCAGCGTGCGCGGCCCCTCGGCCGAGGACTTCGGCGGGCGCAGGGTCTTCTTGATCGTGTCCCACAGGCTGAGCAGCGTGATGCGCTGGCTCGCCCAGTCCGCCGAGATCTGACGCGGCGGCATGCCCCAGGTCTTCTCGGTGTACTGGCCGAAGAACACGCGGTAGAGCGTGTGCCCGAAGCGGCGGGTCACCCAGCTCTCGAAGTCGCGGTCGGTGAACCGGCGCAGCCGCGTCGAGTCGAGGAACCGGACCCAGACGTAATCCCACATCGCCCGCAGCAGCAGGCCCTTCGGCATGTTCCTGAGGACGTTGCTCGTCTGCAGCGGGTAATCGAAGAACTTGCCGAACAGGACGATGCGCGACAGGCGCTTGGCGCGGTTGACGTTGTCCTCGCCGATCACGTGCCGCACGTGATCGATGAGGTGGGGGTTCTTGCTGTGGAAGCGGTGCGGCCCGAAGTCGTAGCTCCAGGTCTCGCCGTCGACCTCCTCGATGAACGAGGACGCCATGCCGCCGACGTGCGGCTCGCGTTCGAGCACGGTAACCCGCACGCCGCGCTGCACCAGTTCATAGGCGCAGGAGAGGCCGGCCAGCCCTCCTCCGAGGATCACGACGTGCTTGCTCATGGGGTGTGCGGGGCGAGGTGCAGGGTCAGACGCGGCGGAGGTCCGGAGTGCGGCGCCGCGCGAGCGCTGCGCCGGGGCAGCGAATCGGGGACGAGTCCGCGGAAGTCTAGCAGCCCGGCGCCCTTGCTCACGGTTCCATGGCCCGGTACGGGCGCACGCCGGTCAGCGGCGCGGCGCGGCGGGCGCGGTCTCGGCATGGGCAGGGGAGCCGCCCGAACGGGCGAAGCGTTTACGGCAGATGGTCTTGAACATCATGAACGCCGTGCGCGCGAGCTTGGCGAAGCTCGCGGAGTGCTTGGATTCGCCGCCGGCGCGCTTGCGGTAGGTGACCGGGATCTCGATGACACGGCGCCGTGCGTTCAACGCGGCACACATCATTTCGGGGGAGAACGCCGGGCCGGTCTCGCGCAGGTGCGGCTCGATCGCGAGGAAGGTGCTGCGGTGCAGTGCGCGGAACGTGCAGCCGACGTCGGTGAAGCGCGGCTCGGACGGGCGCAGCCACAGGAGCTGGAGGAACTTCGCCATCGCGACGTTGCCCCAGCGCAGGATGAAGCGCATGTTCGCGCCCTGCTCGACCATCTGCCGCGTGGTGCGCGTCCCCATCACCATGTCGGCGTCGTCGAGGTAGACGAGGAGCTTCTCGAGGTCCTTGCCGCAGAACGACCCGTCCGCCTCGGTGAGCACGAGGATGTCGCCCTTGGCGTGACGCATGCCGCAGAGCAGCGCGGCGCCGTAGCCGGGCCGGGTCTCGCGCACCACGCGCGCTCCGGCGCGCTCGGCGATCTCCGCCGTGGCGTCGCGGCAGTTGTTGTCGACGACGACGATCTCGTCGAGGTGCGGGTTCGCGCGGAACTCCCGGACCACCTCGCCGATGGTCTCCGCCTCGTCGTGGGCGGGGATCACGAGCGAGACGGTCTTGCCGCGGTACATGCGCGCCGAAGGATAGCCCGCGCGCCGGCCGGGGTCGGCCCGGATCCGGGTTCTCGGGCGTCGGCCCGGCGGGAGGGCGGCGGCCGTGCGACGCGCGCCGGTCCCGGGTCGGGACCGCCGGTTGTCGCCCGGCGGTCGGCGGCTACGGTTCCCGCCATGCTGTTTGCCGTTCGCCGCCGTACGGCGGTCACCTGCTCGGTGCTGTGGCTCGTCGCAGGGATCGCGGCGCAGGGGTCCGCGGAGCCGGCCGCCGCCGACGGCGCCGCCCGCCGGACCCGGGTCGTCGCGATCCTCGGGGCGAGCGCGAGCGCCGGCTTCTCGGACCAGCTGATCACCCCCAAGACCGCCGACGACCGCGAACACAACGCGACCCTGAAGCTGCGCGACGCGCTCGCGCCGCTATTCGCCGAGGACTCGCTGCAGTTCCGCGACTTCAGCAGCATGCTGATGTTCACCGAGCCGGAGCGGATCGGCGGCAAGCAGGTCGACCGCGCGCTGGCCGCGAAGCCCGACGCGGTGCTCGCGATCGACTTCCTGTTCTGGTTCGGCTACAGCACGCGCGGCGGGGATCGGGCGGCGCGCATGAAGCTGCAGGACGAGGGGCTCGCCGCGCTCGCGCGGATCGACCGGCCGATGCTGGTGGGCGACTACCCCGAGATGCGCGACATCGACCCGCGCATGCTCGCGCCACACGCGATCCCCGACGCGGAGACGCTCGCGGAACTGAATGCCCGCCTGCGCGCCTGGGCAGCGACCAGGCCGAACGTGCGGCTGTTCTCGCTCGGCGAGCGCCTGCGCGACCTGCGCGAGCGCAAGCGCGAGATCGCGCTCGGCCGCGACCGCCTCGTGCTGGAGCCCGCCCACCTCCTGCAGACCGACCGGCTGCACGTCACCCGGCTCGGGATGGCCGTGCTCGCGAGCGAGGTGGTGGCGGCGCTCGCCGACGCGCTGCCCGACGAACCGCTGCTGCACGCGGAGGTGCGCGATCTGCACGCGGTGCTGGAGCGGCTCGACCTCGTCGACCTCGCGCGGAGCAAGGCAGCGGAGGCGATTCCCGCGGGCGCCGCCGGCGGCGGACGATGACCGCCGGGCCGCGCGCCGGTCAGTCGTTCCAGGGTTCCTCTTCCGCCTGTTCGATGAAGCCGCGTGCCTGCTCGCGGTGCACGGTGAGCACCGGGCAGGGTGACCGGCGCAGCACGCGCTCGGCGGTGCTGCCGAGCAGGACGTCCTTCAGGCCGCTGCGCCCGCTGGTCGCCATCACGATGAGGTCGACGTCCTCGCGCTGCGCGCACTGCGCGATCTCGGCGGACGGTGTCCCGCGCAGGAGGAGGGTGCGGCTGCGCACGGAGTCGGGGATCTCGTCCTTCGCCTGGTTGGCGAGCTGGGTCGCGAACCAGTCGTAGGCGCGGCGCTCCTCGTCGGTCTCCTGCACCGGGCCGCTGCGCGCGAACGCCGCCGCGTACGCCGGGGGCTCGATCACGTGCACGAGCAGGATCTCGGCGTCGAAGCGCTTGGCGAACTCGATCGCGTAGCGCAGCGCGCGTTGCGCCGGGAGCGAGAAGTCGCTGGGCACGAGGATGCGGCGGAGTGCGATCATCGTCGTGTGTTGTAGCGTCGACGCGCCGCCGTTCCGCGGCCGGTCCCGTCGGACGGCAGGACCGCCCGGATCGGCGACGGCGCCGCGGCGGCGTCCGGGAGGTTCGGGGCCGACGGCGGAGCCCTCCGCCCTGCGCCGCGCGTGCTCAGGGCAGCAGCCGGGCCCACTCCGGTAGCGCACGCAGCGCCGCGATCTGCTCGGCGAGCAGGCGGGCGTGCACCGGGTCGAGGGTCGCGCCCTCGGGGACGCCGGCGGCCGCCTCCCGGGCGCCGTCCTCGTCGCGCGCGCGCAGCGAGCCCGCGGCGAGCAGGATGTACGGGCGGAGGTCGAGCCGGCTCGCGCCCCGCACGAAGGTCGCGATCCGGTCGCTGGCGCGCGTCGCGTCGACGCTGCCGAGGGCGTCGACGGCGGCGATGAAGTCCGCCTCGTGCTGCAGCGCCGCGCTGCCCTCGTCCGACCCGAGACGCCGGGCGTAGTCCGCGAGCTGGGCGAGGTGGCGGGCCAGGTCGCGCCGCAGGCGTGCGTGCGGCGCGCCGGCCGCGTAGAGCACGTCGAGCGCCCGGGTCGCCTCGCCCTGCGCCACCAGGTGGGTGGCGAGGAACAGGCGCGCTTCGGGGTTGGGCGGGTCGAGGGCGAGCACGCGGTCGAGCAGGGCGCGCGTCCGGTCCGATTCGCCGAGGTCCTGGTAGATCCGCGCCGCGAGGATGAGGTGGACGGTGCTGTACGGCGTGTGCCGCAGGAGCACCTCGGCGTCGCCACCCGGCGCGACGAGCGCGCGGAGTGCGGCACGGTCGTGGCGCTCGAGCGCGAGGCGGTGGCGGAGCTGGAGGCGCAGCGAACGGAGCTGCGTGTCCCACGGGCACCAGGCGACCGCCTGATCGAGCGCATGCAGCTGGCGCAGCGTCTGCCGGTCC
Source organism: Planctomycetota bacterium (assembly GCA_035305285.1). Classification (GTDB taxonomy): domain Bacteria; phylum Planctomycetota; class UBA1135; order UBA1135; family UBA2386; genus DATGPD01. The sequence continues at coordinate 1,840 of DATGPD010000312.1, read as the reverse complement.
TCGGGCTTGCGCGCCTCGTCGACGAACGGGGCGGCGGCGCACTGCGCGGCGCACTCGCGCACTCCGAACCACGCGAGCGGTGCCGCGGCGCAGGCGAGCGCGATCCGCAGCGCGCGGCCGAGCGGCACCGCGCCCGCCGGGACGGCGCACGCCGCGCCGGCGCACGCGAACGCGAACGCCGCGGCGGGCGCGTTGCCGAGTGGCGAGCGCACGAGGCCGAGGGTCAGGAACGCGGCGATCGGCAGCAGGCCGAGCATGCCGCGCCGGCGGGGCAGCAGCACCGCGGCGAAGAACGCCACGTAGAGGCCGAGCCCCGGCAGGCCGGTCTCGATGGCGATCTCCAGGGGGTCGTTGTGCGCGGTGTACGGCGCCGCGGCGAACTCCCGGCCGAGCGTCGACAGCTCGATCTCCTTCGCCGTCCGGTAGCGGGGGTAGTGCACCTTGAACTGCCCGGCGCCGACGCCCACGAACGGCGCATCCAGGACCATCCCGACCCCGGCGCTCCACAGTTCCAGGCGCACGTCGATGGTCGACGGCGGCGCGTCCGTGCGCGCGGCGAGGACGGCGGGGACGGGGGCGATCGACGGGCCGCTCTGCGCCGGCCGCGCCTGCTGGCGCCGGATGGCTTCCCCGCCGGCAAGGCCGGCGAGCACCAGCACGGCGCACGCCGCGCGGCGGCGCAGGGGCTGGCGCCGGCCGACGGCGAACACGAGCGGCACCACCGTGAGCCCGGCGGCGAGCAGACCGGAGCGCGAGTGGTTGACCCAGAGGTACGCGGCACCGAGCGCGACGGCGGCGGCAGGGAGGAGCGGCCGGCGGCCGCGCACGGTGCAGATCGCGGCGGCGACCGTGCCCAGCGTGGCGAACTCCGCGGCGACGTTGCGGTTGCCCAGGGTGCTGACCGGGTCGGCCGACACGTCGTGGCCGAACGGCCACGTGAGCCCGAGCGCCTGGGCGAGGCCGAACCCGGCGACCACCGCCGCGACCGGGACGACAGCGGCGAGCTGGCCCGACAGCGGGCTGCCGGCGGCGAGCGCGGCGAAGCCGAGCAGGGTCGCGAGCCACGCCGTGCGGGCGAGACCGTCGAGCGGGTTCGCGGCGAGCAGGCAGCTGAGCGCGTGCAGCACGACGAGGCCGAGCCACGCGGTCGTGAGCGCGGGCGGCAGGCGGAACTCGCGCCGGCGGAACGCGAGCGCGAGCAGCGCCGCCGCGCCGGCCACGTTGCCGATGCCGCGCCGCGCGATCTCGTAGTCCGGCCAGAGGGGCACGAACGGCAGGGCGAGGCAGGCCCACGCGAGCGTCCACGGCCACAGCGGGGCATGCACGTCGCCGGCCGCGCTCGGCGCGGCGGCGGTCACCCCGCGGCCTGCCGGAGGGGGGTCAGCAGGGCGTCGACAAACGCCTCGGCGGAGAACGGCTCGATGTCCTCGACCGACTCGCCGACGCCGAGGAACTTCACCGGCAGCGGCAGCTCCTCACGGATGCCGAACACGGCGCCGCCCTTGGCGGTGCCGTCCATCTTGGCGAGGAACAGCCCGGTGACCTGCGCCACCGCGGTGAACTCGCGCGCCTGCTTGATCGCGTTCTGCCCGGTGGTCGCGTCCAGCACGAGGAGGGTCTCGTGCGGCGCGTCGGGGATCTGCTTCTTGATCACGCGCACGATCTTCCCCAGCTCGGCCATCAGGTTCTTCTGCGTGTGCAGGCGCCCTGCGGTGTCGAGCACGAGGTAGTCGACGCCGCGCGCGATCGCCGCGGACACCGCGTCGAAGGCGACCGCGGCCGGGTCGGCGCCGGTCGCCTGCTTGACGATCGGGACCCCGATGCGCTGCGCCCACAGGGT
>DATGPD010000311.1:0-8933 GCA_035305285.1 Planctomycetota bacterium | reverse complement strand
CGCATCGTGGAGGACGTCAGTGAACAGATCTGGCTCACCTACAAGAAGACGCGCGACCAGAACCTGCGCAACACGCTCGTCGAGCGGCACATGCCCCTCGTGCGCGTGATCGCCGAGCGCCTTCTGCAGACCCTGCCCAAGTCGATCGAGCTGGACGACCTGACCTCAGCGGGCACGTTCGGCCTGATGGACGCGATCGACGGGTTCGACGTCACCCGCGGCATCAAGTTCAAGACGTACTGCACGACGCGCATCCGCGGCTCGATCCTCGACGAGCTGCGTTCGCAGGACTGGGTGCCGCGCCTCGTCCGCCTCAAGGCCCACCGGCTGGAGCGCGCGCTGCGCCAGCTCGAAGGCGAGCTGGGCCGCGACCCGAACACCTTCGAACTGGCCGAGGCGATGAACCTCACGCTCGCCGAGCTGCAGGCGACCGAGGCCGAGGCGAACGCGAAGACGATCTTCTCGCTGTCCGACAAGTGGGACGACTCGGACGACGAGAAGGAGATGGAGAAGGTCGAGATCCTCGCCGACAAGAAGGGCCAGGATCCCGTCCAGACCATCCACCAGAAGGACATCCTGGAGTCGATCACCCGCAACCTCACCAAAAAGGAGCGGCTGATCATCATCATGTATTACTACGAGGGGCTCACGATGCGCGAGATCGGCGAGATCATGGAGCTGACCGAGTCGCGCGTGTGCCAGATCCACAGCAACGTGATGGCGCGCCTCAAGGCGCAGATCGACCAGGCGCAGCTCGGCTGAGCGCGGCCGGAGCGCGCGCAGCGATGCGATCCCTGCCACACGGCAGGACGGCAAAGAAGTGATGCAACGGCGCGCGCGCGGTGCGTTCGGTCCGGTGAGAACGCGCGCGCATCGCCTGCGCCCCGGCAAGCGTCCGCGTCGTGGCCGTGGCGCCGCAGTCGCGCCACCGTGCGCCGATCCACGCGCCCCTTTCGATCCCATCGGCTGCTGCTGACGCTCCCGGCACGCCCCGCTTCGCTGCTCAAGGCGGGACGAAAGCCGGCCCGCGTGCCGGTCGATACATCGCTGTCCGACGCGCTCGCCCGACATGGCGGAAGCATCTAGCAACCACGGGCTCATGCCGCTCCTCGACGCCTGCTGCGCGGCGTTGCAGGAGGCCCTGCGCTCGCTGACCGGACGCAGGGTGGATGTCGCTCGCGGCGCGCTGACGGTCCCGTCGCCGGCCGAGGCCGCGGCGTCGTGTGTGCGCCCGACCACCATCGTCACGGCCGCGCTGGACGGAACCGACGCGGGCGCATCGCTCGTGCTGGCGCTCGACACCGGAGAGGCGGTCACGCTCGCCGGCTCGATGCTGATGACGCCCGACCAGTCGATCGCCGAACGCCGCGCCCTCGGCGTGCTCGAAGGCGCCGACGCCGAGGCGTTCGCCGAGATCTCGACCGCAGTGTGCACGGCGCTCGGCGGCGTGCTCGGGCCGCGCGTCGGTTCAGGCCTGCGCTCGCTCGGCGCCACCAGCGTCGCACCCGGCACGGCGACCGCCGACGACTTCGGCACCGCACCGCTCGTCCGCCTGGCGCTGGCCGTGCAGGTGCAGGGCTTCTCGGCGAGCCAGACGAGCCTGTTCGTGCCGCGCGCGACGGCGGAGCGCTGGAACGGCGGGCCCATCGTCCTGACCGAGCGCGACCCGGGCGACGACGACGGCCCGGCGGCGCCGATCCGCGGCCGCATCGCGGCGTTCCTGTGTGACCCGCAGACGAGCGCCACGCTGCGGCGGAGCTGCCGCCGCGTCGGCCTCGAGGTCGACAAGCGGCCGCGCGGCGAGGTCCCCAATCCCGCGGTCTACAAGGACGCGCTCGTCCTGATCGAGATCGGTCCGGGCGAGGACCGCCGCTTCGACTGGATCCGGCGGCTGAAGGCGTTCGAAGCCAGCACGCGCGTGGTCGTCGTGCTCGCGGTTCCCTCGCGTCAGTCCGTCCTGCACGCCGCGCGCGCGGGCGCGGACGTCGTCGTCGGCCACCCGCTCGACGTACGGCTGCTCGCGCAGAAGCTCGAGCAGCTCCTGGACCCCGCGCCGTCGACCAGCGGCAGCAACGAGACGGCGTAGCGGTTCGTGCCGGCGCGCCATCGGCGCCACGCAACCCGGCGCAGGGCTGACGACCGCAACGAGCCGCCGCGCGGCCGTTGATCGCGCGGTTCGCCGCGCGCACGAGGGCAAGCGGTGCGGCGACCGCGCCGGCCGACGCGCCCGCCGACGACCTGCTAGGCTGCCGCGCTCGATCCACGCGGAGTCATCATGCGCCCGACCCTGACGCTTGCCGCCTTCTTGTTCGCCGCAGCGCCGAACGCGCAGCAGCCCGAGTCCACCGTGCCGCCCGCCAAGCTCGCGCTCGTGCATCAGGTGCTGCGCGCCATGCTCGCCTCGCCGGGATTCACCTGGGACAGCAAGATGCGCACCGACGCGCAGTACACGCGCGCGATGCGGACCGACCGCGAGGTGGGCGAGGCTCGCGGCCATTGGGGTCCGGACCGGATGCTCGTGACCCTGCGCAACGCCTCCGATGCCGGTGATGAGGAGGTCCTGTTCGCCGGCCGACAGCAGCTCGCGCGTGCCGCCGGCGGCGCCTGGTGCCGCCGGCAAGGCAAGGCGAGCAACGGCGTCCAGTTGCCGCACGTGTTCGAGCCCGAGGTCGCGCTGCGCGCCCTGCTGGAGGCTCCCCTGGACGTCGTGCACCACGACATCGGCACGCTCGACGACCGGCCGGTGGAGATCGTCACCTGCCGGGTCTCGGGCGATCCGGCGAACGACCTGCTCTGGAGCGGCTGCCTGCCGGACTCGTCCTTCGGTTCGCCGATTCTCTTCCGACTCGGCGCGAAGATGCCCGCGCCCGCCAAGCGCAACGTGGAAGTCGAGCTGGCGTTCTTCATCGACCCGGCGAGCAAGCGACTGCTGCGGCTCAACACGCGATCGTGGACCAAGAACGCCGTCTTGGGCGGCGGCATCGTCAGGGTCGCCGTCGGCGGCGCCGACCCCGACGACGATCGCAAGGAGAACGAGGACGAGGGCGAGCCGGGCGAATGGCGCGATGGTCTCCAGGTCCGGGAGCTCGAGAACCCCGACGAATGGGTCGTCACGTCCTACGACGTCCGGTTCGGCAAGCACGGCGAGGCGCCGCCCGAGCTGGACGAGCGCGCGCGAGCGCTGCTCGGGCGCGACGCGCCGAAGTGAACGGCGCGGGCCGCCCCGGTCGGCCCGTCGCAAGAGACGTCCGCACTCGGGCGGAGCACGAACCACGGAGCCGTCGGGCGGAACGTCTGGCGCGCAACCCGACCGACACCGAGCCTTGCCCAGGGCAGCCATCTGTCCGGGGCAAATGCGGTGGCAGCCACCGGCGAGACGGACGGGCCACCCGCGTCCGGCGTGCGGCGATCGGTTCGCCCCGCCGACGCTGAACTCGTGCAACGGGCAGCTATCGTCGGCCGCGATGGGTCCGACGTTCGACGGCCGCCCGCGTGCATGGTCCTCGCACTGCTGACCGCCCTGCTGTGGGCGTGCGCGGCGCTCGCGTTCGCGGCCGCGGGACGCCGGATCGGTGCCCTGGCGGTCAACCTGCTCCGCATCCCCGTCGCGCTCGTGCTCCTCGGCGCGCTGCACGCCGCCGCGTTCGGCACGCTGGTGCCGGCGAACCTCGACGCCGCGCGCACCGGCTGGCTCGCGCTGTCGGGGGTCGTCGGCCTGGCGCTCGGTGACCTGTTCTACTTCCACGCGCTCGCGGTGCTCGGCGCACGGGTCGGCGCGCTCCTGCTTTCGACCTGGCCGGTCATGAGCGCGTCGTTCGCCGCGCTGCAACTCGGCGAGCTGCCGACTGCCGCCGACCTGCTCGGCATCGCGGTCACCCTCGGCGGAGTCGTGGTCGTCGTCACCGCGCGCGCCTCCCCCGCTGCTCCGGCGCACGCGTTCGCGCCGCACGCCCGCTGGCTCGCGGTCGGCGCCGGACTCGTCGGCGCGGCGGGCCAGGCCGCCGGCATGGTGATGAGCAAGATCGGGATGGCAGCAGGCGGCGGCGCGCCGGTCGATCCGCTGGGCGCGACGCTGACCCGCATGCTCGCGGCACTCGTCGCGCTGTGGGGGTTCGCCGCCCTCGCCGGCCGCTTCGATGGCACCCGCGCCGCGCTGCGCGACCGCCGCGCCCTGCTCCTGCTCGCCGCGGGGGCACTGTTCGGGCCGACGCTCGGCGTGTGGTGCTCGCTCGCTGCGCTGATCACGACCAGCGTGGGCGTGGCGGCGACGCTCATGGGCACGGTGCCGGTGCTGCTCCTGCCCCTGACGTGGCTGCTGTACCGCGAGCCGATCGCATTGCGCGCAGCAGCCGGAACCGCGTGCGCGGTCGCCGGGACCGCGATCCTGTTCCTCGTCCGCTGAGGGCGGTTCACGCGGCGGGCAGGCCGGGGGTGTGCGCCCGGCTGCGGCGATTGTGGAGCAGCACCTCCATGATCACGCCACGCGCTCCGGCGCGCGTGGGTGGGGTTTGCCGCGCCTTGCGGCGCGCTCGCGGGGCATCCTGCTTGCTCAGAGGCGAAACAGCAGATGGCACAGCCGACGGAGCACGCGGCCGGCGGCGCCGCAGCGCCCCGCCTTTTTCTGGATCTACTTATCCAGTTATAACTGGCGGGCCGCCTCGCTCATCGCCGCACCGCCATGACCTCGTCCCTCGGCTCTCGCTTCCTGCTGCTCTGGACCGCCTGCAGCCTCGCGCACGCGCAGGGTCTGCCTCCCATCAGCGCGCCCTTCGAGAACCCGATCACGCCGGCCAAGGCGGTGCTCGGCAAGATCCTGTTCTGGGACGAACAGCTCTCCAGCGACGGCACGGTCGCCTGCGGAACATGCCATCAGCCGCGCGGCGGAGGCGCGGACTCGCGTGAAGGTCGCCACCCCGGCTTCGATGGGTCGTTCGGCAACGACGACGACGCGTTCGGCTCGCCGGGCATCGTCCGCTCCTCGCCGACCGGCACCTACCTGCCGAGCCCGCACTTCGGTCTACGCCCGCAGGTCACCGGGCGCGCGGCACCGACCAACATCGGCGCCGCGTACTTCACCGCGCTGCGCTGGGACGGACTGGCCGGCGAGACCATCGTCGATCCGCAGACCAGGCAGGCGCGCATCCTGCTCGGCGGCGCGCTGGAGAGCCACGCCGCCGGCCCGCCCGTGGTCGACGTCGAGATGGCGTACGCCGGGCGGACCTGGGACGACGTGGCGGCGCGGCTCGCGACGGTCCGGCCGCTGCGCGTCGCCACCGGGCTGCCGCCCGACGTCGCCGCGGCGCTCGCCGGCGATCCGGACTACGGCGAGCTGGTGCGCCGCGCCTTCGGCGACCGGCAGATCACCGCGGAGCGCGTGATCTACGCGCTCGCGACCTACCAGCGGACCCTGGTCCCCGACCGCACGCCGTGGGACCGGTTCGTCGGCGGCGACACCGGTGCCCTGACTCCGACGCAGCGCGCCGGCCTCGCGCTGTTCGAGGGCGCGGCGGGTTGCGCGCGCTGCCATCCGCCGCCGCTGTTCAGCGACGACGGGTTCCACAACCTCGGCCTGCGCCCGGCGCACGAGGACCTCGGCTGGCAGCTCGCGACCAACGACCCCGCCGACCGCGGCAAGTTCAAGACGCCCACGTTGCGCAACGTCGGCCTGCGCGCGCGCTTCATGCACACCGGGCGATTGCGCACGCTCGCCGAGGTCGTCGACCTGTACGACCGCGGCGGCGGGCCGTTCACCGACAACAAGGACCCGCGCCTCGCGCCGCTCGGACTGAGCGCGGCGCAGAAGGCCGCGCTGGTCGACTTCCTCGCCAATGCGCTGACCGATCCGCGGGTCGCCGCGGAGCAGCCGCCGTTCGACCGCCCGGTCCTGTACGCGGAGCGCGCGCCGCGGCCATTCGGCGACGAGCTGGCCGGCAGCGGCGCGGTCGCGCCACGGCCGCTCGCCGACGCACCGCTGCACGCCGGCAACGCGACGTTCCGCATCGGCCTCGCCGACGCGCTCGGCGGCAGCGTCGCGGTCCTCGCGATCGGGTTCTCGGCGGCGCCCGGACAGCGGTTCGGCAGCCTGCCGGTCAACCTCGGCCTCGCGCCGCTGCCGATCGCGCTGGTGCTCCCGACCGCGGGCGCCGGCGCCGGCGGCGGACACGCCACCGTGCAGTTCGCGCTGCCCGCCGCGCGCGCGATTGGCGCGCCGCTTTACCACCAGTGGTTCGTCGCCGACCCGAGCGCTCCCGGCGGCGTCGCCGCCAGCCGGGGAGCCGGCGGCCTCCTGTTCTGACCCGCAGTCCCCAGCCGCGACTCCGATGAAGATCCTCCTCGCCGTCCTCTCCCTGAGCGCCGTCCTCGCCGCCCAGACCTCGATGGCCCACGTCAACGACGCGCGCTCGCACGGCGCGCTCGGTGACGCCTTCCTGTCGCTCGACGAAGCGATCCGCCTGGCGAACGGTCAGCTCGCCGCGACGCAGCTGTCGGCCGCCGAGCGCGCCATGCTCATGGGCAGCGGGCCGCCGGAAACGATCGAGCTGGACGCCGCACGCACACCGGTGGTCACCGTGGAGCGGTCGTTGACCCCGGTCGACGGCCCGCCGGCGGGCACCCCGGTGCGGATCGAGAGCCACGGGGCGACCGCGCCGGTGCTCGCCGCGAGCGGCACCAGCGTCGTGCTGCACCTGCGCACCAGCCGCGCGTCGGTGCACGGCCTGACGCTGCGCGGCGGCCGCATCGGGCTGCTCGCCGACACCTCCGTCCGCGACGCGCCGACCGAGCACGCGATGCTCATGCACCTCGGGTTCGACGGCCAGAGCGAGGCCGGGCTGCGTCTCGCGGCCGCGGCGACCCCGGCGCGCGTCATGCTGAGCCACGCGACGTTCGTCAACCAGGCGAGCGCGATCCTGGTCGACGACCGTGCGACCGGCGCCGGCGTGTCGTTCATGGCCGACCACCTGACGTTCGACGCCACCGCGGTCGCGCTCGACGTCGCGTGCGACGCCTACGGGCTCACGTCGATGTGCGAGCTGGCGCACGTCACGGCGCGCGCCGGGCAGTTCCTGCGCAGCCGGCGCTCGCCGGCGAGCTCGCAGCGCGTGATGCTGATGCTGCGCGACGTCGACATGCAGACCACCGGCGATGCGCTCGACGTCCAGGGCAACGCGGTCGGCGACACGCTGCTGCACTACCACCACTGCGACGTGCAGCCGGGCAGCAACGCGCGCGCCCTGTATGCCTGGCCGCAGGACAGCCGCTTCGACCTGCACGGCAGCGAGAACGTGGTCCACGGCGACGTCGAGGTCCTCGCCGGGCGCCTCACCCGGCGCATCTGGAGCTGGAACTGCGTGTTCCGCGACGGCACCGTCTCGATCGCCAACCAGGGGACGCGCCCGAGCCTGCGCTGGAACCGCTTCGAGCGCTGCACGGTGCGAACGACGGCAGGCAACCGCACGCCGCTCGCCTTCAACTCGTGTGAGTTCTGGTCCTGCACGCTCGACGGCCAGGCGAGCAGCGCGGCGATCACGCTCGACAACTGCTACCTGGCGCAGACCGGCACGACGTCGGGAGTCGAGAACCACGGCCCGGCACCGTCGCCGTGGATCGGCACGAGCGGGTCGTCGACCGAGTCGCCGCGGATCGGCGCGCACGTCGACCTGAACCTCCGGCTCCCGCCCGGCATGGCGGGTGTCTGGATGCTCGGGCTCGCCGACCCGGCGCCGCTGTACACCGAGGAGCCGTGGCGGTTCTACGCGTTCCGCGAGACCTTGATCACGCTGCCCGGCGTGTACGTGGCGACCAGCCAGCTCCGCCTGCCGATCCCGCCGATGCCGCGCCTGGTCGGAGTGGCGTTCTACCTGCAGCCGGTGACCGTGCCGTTCGCCGGCCAGAGCCACGTGCCGGTGTTCAACCTGCCGCGCGGGACGTACCTCACGCCGCAGCCCTGAGTCGTGCCCTTCCGGCGCGCCGCGCGGCGATCCACAATGCGGGCATGCTGCTCAACCTGACCGCCGTGTACGGCCTGCGCGCCATGGCGGTCCTGGCCGAACTCGAACCCGGCGAGAGCATCAACGCCGACCAGCTGAGCGAGCGCACCGGAGTGCCGCGCCAGTACCTGTCCAAGGTGATGCGCAAGCTCGTCGTCGCCAGGCTGGTGCGCGGCCAGCGCGGCCGCGGCGGCGGGTTCGCCCTGCAGCGTCCGCGGAGCAAGATCCGGCTCGCCGACGTGCTCGCCGCCCTCGACCTCGAGATGAAGGCCGGCTGCGCGTTCGACTTCGAGGCCTGCGACGTGCACAACCCCTGCACGCTGCACCCGATCTGGAGCCGCCTGCAGGAGAGCCTGGCGACCTGGACCACGAAGACCACGATGGCCGACCTCGGTGCGGCGCCCAAGCGCGGCGCGCCGGCCGTGGCGAGCCGCAGGACCGGAACGCGACGGCGGAGCGATTGACCGCCGCGCCGCGCGGCGCTCACCGGCGCAGCGCGACCTGGGCGTAGAACACGCCGGCGTCCTCGTCGTCGAACAGCGCCCGGTAGACCGCGCCGCCGAAGAAGCGCGACCAGCCGAGCAGCAGCTCGACGCGCGGGAGCGGCTTCCAGGTCAGCGTCAGGTCGATCTCGTGGCCGATCTCCTGTCGTCCCCCGGTCGGGCGAACGCCGTAGCCGAACGCGCGCTCGTTGAAGGCCCCCGACCCGAACACCACCGGTGCCGACGCGTCGGCGGCGTGGAACGCGTGCCCGTGCAGCGCCAGCACCAGGTCGTCGGCGGGGTGCAGCCAGAGCTGCGCGTAGGCCTGGGCGAGGTTGCTGAACGCGAGCTGGTCGGCGTAGCCGTAGTACTTGTGGTTGGTCGGCAGGGCGTTGAAGAACGACTCCTGCCGCCGGTCGGCGGCGTCGCCGTCGCCCGATGCCGTGGCCCATCCGAGCCGGAG
>DATGPD010000310.1:0-4736 GCA_035305285.1 Planctomycetota bacterium | reverse complement strand
GCAGATCCACCGCCAGCTCGCCGTCGGCGGCGCTCAGCGTGCCGCACACCAGCGCGCGCGCCGAGCAGCCCTCGGGCAGCAGGTCGAGCGCCTCCTCGGGGTCCATCGGCTCGCGCAGGTCGGCCCAGGCGATCTCGCCGGTGTCGTCCGGGGCCTGCAGCTCCACCAGCGCGGTCGGCCCGGGTTCGCCCTGGTTGACGAGCTGGTGGAGGAAGTCGGGGATGCGCCGGCAGAGGATCCCGGGATCGACGCCGAGGGCACGCACCGCGTCGGGGTCGGCCGCCGCGAGCGGCAACAGGAACACCTCGGCGCGCGCGGCAGAGAAGCTCACGCCGGCGGATCCTTCTGCGCCGAGCGCGGCCTGCGGGCGCGGCGCGCCGCAAGGGCCGCTGCGCTCCATCCCTCCTCCAGCTCGCGCCAGCCGCTGTGCATCGAGGACCGATCCGCTCCTGCTATCCGGGGGGCCAATGGAACGGGCGCCCGGCGAGCAGGTGCAGGTGCAGGTGGAACACCGTCTGCTGCGCGCCCGCGCCGTTGTTGATCACGACCCGAAAGCCGTCGTCGGCCACGCCCAGCTTGCGCGCCACCTCGCCGCACGCCCACAGCAGGTGGCCCAGCACGTCGCGCTCCGCCGCGGTCGCGTCCGCGAGCTTGGCGATCGGCGCCTTGGGCACCAGCAGCACGTGGACGGGCGCCTGCGGCGACGTGTCGTGGAACGCGAGGCAGCGATCGTCCTCGTAGACGACTCGGGCCGGGATCTCCCTGCGGAGGATCCGCGCGAACACGTTGTTCGAGTCGTATGCCACCTAAGCCGCCTGACCGCAGGTTGCCTGACCGCTGCCTGCTCCGAGCCCGAGGCTCAACGGCGCTCGTATACCAGAAGGCCCCGGGTGCGCGCCAGCGTCGAGAGTTCGTCTGGCAGAGAAACCGGGCGGAAGCCGAGCCGCGCGAGGTCCTCGGCGTCGATGCCCGAGCGCCCGGCGACGACCACCGCAAAGGGCGCGTTCGGTGCAGCGGCCGCCGCGAGCAGTTCGTCGCGCGTGATCACGCGCGGCGGTCCCGGACGCTGGCCCGCGAAGTACTCGAGACGCGGCATCTCCGTCGCGATGAACTCGCCGGGACGCAGACGCGCGGCGAGCCACGCCCCGAGCTGCCGTTCGATCAGACGCTCGTGCCCACGCGCCGCGGGCAAGCGCGCGAGGTCGGGGAGCAGGGCGGTCGACAACAGGACGGGCAGGCACCATCGCGGAGCGGCCCGCTGCAACTGCGGCGCCGGAAGCAGACCGCCCGGCCTTCGTCGCTCCGGGACCGGTTCCGGAAGGCCGTCGGACGGCACGCGCCCCGGCCGGCACGCCCGCGCGAGCGCGACCCCGGCGAACGGCAGCAGCAGGATGCCGAAGCCCGACAGGAATCGCAGGTGGCTGTGCAGCAGCGGCACGACCGCGGCCTGCAGCGCGAACGGCGCGGCGAGCCACGCATCCGCGCGCGTCGCCGGCGAACGCAGCACGAGCACCACACCCGCGACGGCGAGCGGGAAGGCGACGTAGCCGATCGCTTCGAACGCAGTGCCGAGCGCGCGCACGGCGTGCACCGCGACGTGCGCCGCCGGATCACTCGCCGCCCCGACCCCGATGGCGTAGTTGAAGCTCGCCTTCGGCGTCAGCGTGAAGCCGTCGCCGAGGACCAGATAGCCGAGCGGCACGGCTGCCGACAGCGCCGCCGCGCACGCAGCGAACGCCACCGCCGCGGTCGGACGCGAGCGCGCGAGCCGCAGCGCGCCCACCGCCGCGAGCGCGACGCCTTCGGGGCGGGTCGCGTACGCGGCGGCCGCGGCGGCTCCCCCCAGGAGCGGCCGCAGCCGCGCGCCGAACAGCGCCCAGGCCCACAGCGCGACCGCGGCGTAGAACACGCCCTCGGACGCGGCCTCCGCCGGATGGCGCGCGAACCACAGGCCGAAGGCGTAGAGCAGCGCCGCCGCCCGACCCGCCGCCGGCCCGAAGCGGTGCGCGGCCATCGCGAGGAGCGGCGCAACGGCGAGCGCACCGCAACCGCCGCCGACGATCTGCCCGGCCGTGAACGCATCGAGCGCCGGACAGACCGCGAGCAGCGCGCCGATGAGCAGCGGGTAGAGCGGATGGAACACGGTCGCGAACGCGGCGATCGGGTCCCCGGCCGCGATCTGCTCCGCCATCCACAGGTGGGTCGCGCCGTCGCGACTCGGCATCGCCGTGCGCCACGCGACCAGCGCGCGCACCGCAGCCGCGAGCGCGACGAAGGCGCAGAGTTCGCGCCGGCCCGGCACGTCAGCGGCCGGGGTCGACCACCTTCGACCGGTAGCGCTCCTGCTCGTCCTTCGGCGGCTCCACGAACGGCCGCACGACGCGGAAGCCGTTGAACTGCGCGTCGGTGAAGTACCAGATGCTCTGCGGGAGCTGCGGGTCGCGTGCCTTCCACTCCGGGTCCGAGCCGCGGCGCGCCGCGCTGCGCAGGCGCGGCGCCCGCTCCTTCCACGAGCCGCCGCGCACGACCACGGGGTATTCCTCGACCGCGGGCACGAACGGATTCACCGCGAGACCCTCGCGTGCCTCGTACGGCTGGAACTGGTCGAGGCACCACTCCGACACGTTGCCGTGCATGTCGTGCAGTCCCCACGCGTTCGGCTTCTTCTGGCCGACCTTGTGGTACGCGCCGTCGCTGTTGCCGCGGTGCCAGGCATACTCGTCGAGCAGCGCCGGGTCGTCCCCGAAGGAGTAGGCGGTCGTCGACCCCGCCCGGCACGCCCACTCCCATTCCGCCTCGGTCGGCAGTCGGTAGAAGCGGCCCAGCTTCGCGCTCAGCCAGTCGCAATAGGTCTGCGCCGCGTGCAGGGTCATGCAGATCGCCGGGTAACCGCCTTCCTTCCCCATGCCGAAGGTCATGTCGGTGTACGGCGGCGTCGGCCGGCTGATCGCGTCGGCGCGCTGGTCGTCCGCGGTCGCCTCGTAGCCCTCCGGCCGCCGCCGCTTCTCCAGGCTCGCCGCCCACAGTTCGTACTCGTCCCACGTGACCTCGCACCGCCCCATCCAGAACGGATCGACCGCGACCCAGTGCTGCGGCCCCTCGTCGACGCGGCGCGCTTCCTCGCCTTCGGGGCTGCCGCGGAGGTAGATGCCGCCCGGGATGGGCACCATCGTGAAGCGCACGTCGGTGCCCGGGATGACCACCTCGTAAGGCTTCATCTCCTTGCGCGCCCGTTCCCACAGTGCCGCACGCTCCGGGTCGACCGTGGGGACCGCAGCCGGCTCCGGTTCGGGTTGCAGCGCGGACAGGCAGGCGAGGGTGCAGAGCAGCGGGAGCATCGTGGCGTCATAGCCGCCCGGAAGCCGGGAGGCGAGGCCGGGAGGGGAGCGCGATGACCATCGCGCGGGGCCTTGCGCGCCACCCCGACAGTCGGGCTCGCCCGGTCCCGCGATCGACGGAAGCGGGACGCTCCCGGCGGGATGGACTCACTGCAGGTGGCCGGTGATCCGGACCGGTCTTGTCCGTCGCGTGCGTCCCCGCGGACAGGCTCGCGGCGACGTACCGCTCCAGCTCCCGGACGCGCAGGATCCCGAGCATCTCGGCGCAGCTCGCCGGCGCGGCGGCGGTGCCGCGCGCGATCGCGTGTGCCGTCGTGGTGCAGCTGCGCCCCGCGCCGCCGGTCGGCGGGCGACGACGGCGCAGCCCACGCTCACCGGTGCAGGAACTGGCCGCGGTTCTGCTCGGCGAGCCGGCGCATGAACTCCGGCCCGTCCATGTCCCAGGGCGACCGCCCCCCCATCTGGCGGGCCTCCTCCTGCTCGTCGCCACCCACGTAGATCGTGTTGATGCGCACCCGGCTGGTCGCGTTCACCGTCGCGACCGACTGCAGGATGTGCTTGGGATCGACGACCTCGCCCACCGACGGCAGGCCGTCGGACAGCACGAACAGCTCGTCGATCTCCGCGCCGAGCTTGACGTTCGGGTCCATCGCCTTCGGCTGCAGCGCGAGCACGAGCCCGGCCCACGGATTGGTGCCGCCGTTGGGATTGACCTTGTCGAGGTGGGCGAAGAACGCCTTCTTGTTCGCCGCGTTCGCCGGCACCGGCTTCGGCTTCCACGCCTCGGCGTTGTGGCTGAAGAAGATCACGTTGAACGTGCAGTCCGCGCCGAGGCGCTCGATCGCGCGCTTCAGCTCGGCGTGCGCCAGCGACCACTTGCTCGGGTACTGGTTGTCCTCGCCGGTCTGCCCGCGCCGCACCAGCTTGAAGTGCATGCTGCCGGACACGTCGACCACGAACGCGACGCGCTTGCCGGCGACCGGGATGCCGAAGAACGAGTTGGTCACCGTGACGCCCTTCGGCGGCAGCACGCGCTCGAGCGCGAGAGGCTCGCTCGACGCCTCGACCTGCAACGTCGTCTCGTTCTCCTTCCACCAGGCCTCCCACTGGTCCGGCCGGTCCTCGGCGAACACGCACTTGGTGAGGTTCTGCAGCACGCGGTGCGCGGTCGACGGCACCAGCGTCGAGAACTTGTCGCCCTGCGGCGGCGCGCTCTTGCCGTGGTAGCGCGCCAGCGTGGCGATCAGCACCGGCACGGTGCGCGCGCTGCGCGCGGCGGCGAAGAAGTCGAGGGCGGCGAGCTGGAACCGCCAGGAGTGCTTGTCGTACGCCCCGATCGCGGCGTCGAGCGCCTCCGACAGCTCGCCCTTGTCGATCTTCGCCCCGGCCTTGACCACG
>DATGPD010000309.1:0-6481 GCA_035305285.1 Planctomycetota bacterium | reverse complement strand
CAGCCGTTCCGCCGCTGGTACGTCGGCGGCGTCGCCCAGCCGCTCGGCCAGCTCGCCCTCTCGGTCACGCCGACCACCAGCGCGATGACCATCGAGGCCGAGTACTGCTCGTACACCGCCGGGGCGATCGCCAGCTACGGCACCGGCTGCCAGGGCAGCAACGGCCAGATCCCGCTGCTCGCCTCGACGTCCACGCCGGACATCGGCACGACGGTGACGCAGACGGTGTCGCGCCTGTTCGGTCCTGCCTCGGCGGTCGTCGCGATCGGGCTGTCCAGCTCGACCTGGAACGGCGTGCCGCTGCCGTTCAACCTGGGCCTGATCGGCGCCAACTCCGCGTGCAACCTGCTCGCCGAGCCGCTCGTGTCGCTTCCCATCGCGATCAACGTGTCCGGCTCCGGCAACTTCACGATTCCGATCGCCAACGACCCGAGCGGCGTCGGTGCGCACATCTACACGCAGGTGCTCGTGGTCGACCCCTTCGTTTCGTCCCGCGTGCCGCTGATCGTCAGCAACGGCCTCGACATGCGGCTCGGCGGTCCTTCGCTGGGCGGGGGCACGTGTCCGTGAGGCGGACAGTGGCGCGGCAGCGCGCGCGCTGCCGCGCCGCCACCGGGTTCACGACGCGTACTGCTTGGCGACGAAGTCCCAGTTGACCACGCTCCACCAGCTCTCGACGTACTTCTTGCGGTCGTTCCGGTAGTCGACGTAGTAGGCGTGCTCCCAGACGTCGCACGTCAGGAGCGCCTTGTCCCCGGTCCGCAGGGGCGTGTCGGCGTTGCTCGTCGTCACGATTTCCACGCCGCCCGGCTTCTTCACCAGCCAGGCCCAGCCGGAGCCGAACTGCGCGATCGCGGCGTTGGTGAACCGCTCCTGGAACGCGGCGAACGAGCCGAACGCCTTGTCGATCGCCTGGGCCAGCTCGCCCTGCAGCTTCGGCTTGTCCGGCGACATGCAGTTCCAATAGAAGGTGTGGTTCCACACCTGGGCGGCGTTGTTGAACACCGGGCCGGTGGTCGTCTTGATCAGCTCCTCCAGGCTCTTGCCGGTGAGCTGCTGCGCCTCGACCAGCTCGTTCAGCTTGTTGACGTACGCACGGTGGTGCTTGCCGTAGTGGAACGAGATCGTCTCCGCCGAAATGACCGGCGCGAGCGCGTTGTCGGGATACGGGAGAGCAGGGAGATCGAAGGCCATGGCGTCGCATGGTGAGCCGAGACCGGAGGCCGCGCAAGCGGCGTTCGATCCGGCTCAGCGCGCGACGTGCGCGAGCACGAAACCGCGCACGCGTTCCAGCACGGCGGGATCGCCGAGCCAGTCGGCGTGCCCCCGGCCCTCCAGGGCGACCAGTTCCGCGCGCTGTCCGAGTGCGCGCGCGAGCGCCTCGGCCGAGGCGAGCGGGACCGCGTCGTCCGCGGTGCCGTGTACCAGCAGCGCGTCCACGCCCGAGAACGGCGCGGGGGCGAGCGCGTCGTACACGTCGGCGAACGACCACGGCGCCCACCAGACGTCCCGGGTCACGTGGATGCGGTCGTACGGTGAGAGGAGCACCAGCGAGCGCGGCGGACGACCGCGCGCCCCCATCGTCGCGGCGAGGCGCAGTGCGAGCGCCGTGCCCAGCGAGAAGCTCATGAGGTGGATGCGCCCGGGGTCCGCGCCGTGCTTGCCGACGAGGTGTTCCACGCACGCTTCGCTGTCTGCGATGAACGCCCGGACCGCGGGCACGCCGCCCGAGCCGTCGAACCCCCGGTAGCTCCACACCGCGAGCCCCAGCCCTTCGTCGCCCGCGACGCCGGACAGGAGATGCTGTGCGCCGCGCAGGAGGTCGTTGCCGTTGCCGGGGAAGAAGAGGATCCAGTCGCGGACCTCGCCCGAGGGCCGCCGCACGAGACCGCGCAGGACGACGTCCGGAGCGACGGTGAGCAGGTCCGGCTGCCATCCGGGCTGTTTGCCCAGCTGCTCGTGCTCTGCCGTGGTCAGGGGCGTGGGGCGGTAGCGGAAGCGGTTGCGATTGGCGTACGCCACGAGCACGAGCGCCACGGCGATTCCGCCGAGCAGGATGACGAGCACCTTGGGCACGCGACGAAATGTAGGCGAGCGCGCGTGCAACCCGGCACCCGGGTGACACTTTCGGTCGGGCACATGGATGCCCCGGCCGCGCGCGGAGAGGGGACCCGTGCAGGCGCGGCGAGGGAAGCCCTGTCCTTCCGGGCTTTCCGGCTGCCCGCCATGACGGCCCGTGCCCCGCCGACTGTCCCTGGCCGCACCGCCGTGACGCGCCATGGCTCCGGCTGCGCCGGGGCTGCGGCACCCCGGTCAAGCCGGTTCCCCGGCGGCTCCGAAGCAAGCCGCGAGAACCGCGCGCGGCGGGCGACCCGACCGAGGTCGAAATCCGTGCCACCGCTTTTAATTGCGACGCCCATGACGACCCCGTTGAGCTGCTGGATCCTTGGCGCCGACACGCTGTTGCTGCAGTGTGCGGAGAGCTGGCGGGAGGCCGGCCACGACCTGCGGGGAGTCATCACCGCCGAACCGCGGCTGCTCGCCTGGTGCACCGACAACGACGTCCGCACGCTTCCGCCCGGTGACGACCTGGCGGTGCGTCTCGCGCAGGAGCCGGCCTTCGACTACCTGTTCGCGATCACCTGGCTGGAAATGGTGCCGGCCGAGGTGCTCGCCGTGCCGCGCCGGATGGCGATCAACTTCCACGACGCCCCGCTGCCGCGGTACGCCGGCCTGAACGCCACGACCTGGGGGCTGCTCGCGCGCGAGCCGCAGTGGGGCATCACCTGGCACGAGATGACCGCCGGCGCGGACCGCGGCGGGATCCTCCTGCAGGCGCCGGTCGCCATCGAGCCGGAGGACACCGCGCTCGCGCTGAACGCGCGCTGCTTCGAGATCGCGATCGCCAGCTTCAAGGACCTGACCGCGCGGCTCGCCGCGGGCACGGTCGCGCCGCAGGCGCAGGACCTGTCGGCGCGTTCATACTTCGGCCGGCACCGCCGCCCGGAGCGGGCCGGCGTGATCGATTGGCAGCAGGACGCGGCCGCGATCGTGTCGCTGGTCCGCGCGCTCGACTTCGGCGGCTACCGCAACCCGTTGCTGCAGGCGAAGGTCCTGCTGCCGGACGACGCGGTCGCGGTGCTCGAGGCGCGCGCGTCGGGCGAGACTCCGCGCGGCGCGCCGGGCACGATCCTCGAGGTGCGCGCGGATGCCCTGGTCGTGCAGGCGAAAGACCGGGCCGTGGAGCTGCGCGGGTTCGCCACCCTCGACGGGCGGCGGGTCGCGCCGCTCGAGCTGGCCGCGGCGCACGGCCTCCTGGCCCACGCGCGCCTTCCCGTGCTCGACGCGGAGCAGAGTGCCGCACTGACCGCGACGGCGGCGAGGCTCGCGCCGCACGAGGCGCACTGGCTCGCCCGGCTGCGCGACCTCGACGCCAGCCCCGTGCCGTGGGGAGAGTCGCCCGACGGGGCGCGCGACGGCACGATGCACGCGCACGACGTGCCGCTGCCCGACTTCGGCGGCGCGGACGGCGCGGTCGCGGCGTTCGCCGCGTTCCTGGCGCGGAGTGCCGCCCGCGAACGCGTGGATGTCAGCCACTTCGCGGAGGATGGTGCCGGTGCGCGCGCGCCGGGGCCGGTGTTTACCGCGCGCGTCCCGCTGCGGCTGGCGATCGACCTGCACGCCGGCTTCACCGCGGCGGCGGCGCAGGTGCGCCAGGAGCTGGAGAGCGCGCGCGCGCACCTCGGCTTCCCGCGCGACCTGATCGCGCGGCACCCCGAGCTGCAGGCCCTGCGCGAACCCGGCTGGCCGGCAGCGTGCCCGGTGGCGATCGACGTCGTCGTCGACCTCGCGACGTACCGCCCGGACGGGGCCGCCGCGCTGACCTTCGCGGTCGACGCGAACGGCCGCGGCGCGCGCCTGTGGTGGTCGACGCGCGTGCTCGACGAGCAGCGTGCGGCCCGCCTGCGCGAACAACTCGCCACGTTCCTGTCCGCGGTGCACCGCGCGCCCGAGCGGCCGCTCGCCGAACAGTCGCTGCTCAGTGACGCGGAACGCGAGCGCGTGCTGGTCACCTTCAACCGCACCGAGCGGCCGGGGTCGACCGAGCTCGTGCACGAGCAGTTTCGCGCGCAGGCGGCGCGCACGCCGTCCGCGGTCGCGGTGCGCGCCGGCGATGACGCGCTCACCTACGCCGAGGTCGACGCACGCTCCGACCGGCTCGCGGCGCGCCTGCAGGCGCTCGGCGTCGGCCCCGATGTGCGCGTCGGCGTGTGCATGCAGCGCACCGTCGACCTGCCGGTGGCCCTGCTCGGCATCCTGAAGGCGGGCGGCGCCTACGTCCCGCTCGACCCCGACTACCCGCGCGAGCGGATCGCGATGATGGCGGAAGACGCCGCGCTCACGGTCGCGGTGGTCGACGCCGCCGGGCGCGCCGCGTACCCCGACGACCGCGCGACCCTCATCGAGGTGGGCGAGGCCGGCGACGCGCCGGCGCGGCCGGCGGCGCCCGCCGTCACCGCCGAGCACGTCGCGTACGTGCTCTTCACCTCGGGCAGCACCGGGCGGCCCAAGGGCGTGATGATCAGGCACGGCAACGTCGCCAACTTCTTCGCCGGGATGGACGAGCGGCTCGGCACGCAGCCCGGCGTGTGGCTCGCGGTCACCAGCCTGTCGTTCGACATCTCGGTGCTGGAGCTGTTGTGGACCCTGGCGCGCGGCTTCGAGGTCGTCATCTGGAACGGCCGCGACATCGGCGCCGGACCGGCCGTGCCGACGGCGCGGCCGCTCGCGTTCAGCCTGTTCTACTTCGCCGCGGATGCGGGCGAGGGCGTCGCCGACCGTTACCGGCTCCTGCTCGAGGGCGCGAAGTTCGGCGACCGGCACGGGTTCGAAGCGGTGTGGACGCCGGAGCGGCACTTCCACGCGTTCGGCGGCCTGTATCCGAACCCGTCGGTCGCGAGCGCGGCGATCGCCGCGGTCACCGAGCGCATCGCGATCCGCGCGGGCAGCGTCGTGCTGCCGTTGCACCACCCCGTGCGCGTCACCGAGGAGTGGTCGCTGGTCGACAACCTGTCGAACGGCCGCGTCGGCGTGTCGTTCGCGGCCGGCTGGCAGCCGAACGACTTCATCCTGCGTCCGGAGAAGTTCGCCACGCGCAAGGAGGCGATGTTCGAGGGCATCGAGGTCGTGCAGCGCCTGTGGCGCGGCGAGGCGATGCGCTTCCCCGGCCCCAAGGGCGAGGTGGAGGTGTCCACCCTGCCCCGGCCCATCCAGAAGGAGCTGCCGACCTGGGTGACGATCGCCGGTAACCCGGAGACCTACGTCGAGGCGGGGCGCCGCGGCCAGCGCGTGCTCACCCACCTGCTCGGCCAGAGCCTGGAGGAGCTGGCCGAGAAGCTGCAGCTCTACCGCGCGGCGTGGCGCGAAGCGGGGCACCCGGGCGAAGGCTACGTGACCCTGATGCTGCACACGTTCGTCGGCGACGACGAGGCGGCGGTCAAGGAGACCGTGCGCGGGCCGATGAAGCAGTACCTGCGCAGCGCGATGGACCTCGTCAAACGCGCGGCGTGGAGCTTCCCGACGTTCAAGGAGCGCACCGCGGCCGGGGAGTCGATGGATCAGATCTTCGCCGGCGGCCTGACCGAGGCGGAGACCGAGGCGTTGCTCGAACACGCGTTCGAGCGCTACTACGAGACGAGCGGGCTGTTCGGCACGCCGGAGAACTGCGCCGCGATGGTGCGGCGTTTGAAGGAGCTGGCGATCGACGAGCTGGCCTGCCTGATCGACTTCGGCGTCCCCTCCGAGCGCGTGCTCGAACACCTGAACCACCTGCTGCGCGTCAAGCAGGCGAGCGACGCCGAGACGGAGGCCGCGCGCGGCGCGGTCGCCGCCGACCGCGGGTCGATCCCCGCGCTGATCGAGCGGCACGACGTGCGCTGGCTGCAGTGCACGCCCTCGATGGCCGGGATGCTGCTCACCGACGAACGCGGGCGGGCGGCGCTGCGCCGCCTCGACCGCATGCTGGTCGGTGGCGAGGCCCTGCCGCCGGCACTCGCGCGCGAGCTGACCGGGCTCGTGCGCGGCGAGCTGTGGAACATGTACGGGCCGACCGAGACCACCGTGTGGTCGACCTGCGCCAGGATCGACGCGGACGCCGCGCGGCGCGGCGCGATCACGATCGGCACGCCGCTCGCCAACCAGCGCGTGTACGTGCTCGACGCGCTGCGCCAGCCGGTGCCGGTCGGCGTCGAAGGCGAGCTGTGGATCGGCGGCGCGGGGGTGGCGCGCGGCTACCTCGGGCGCCCGGAGGCGACCGCGGAGCGCTTCGTCCCCGACCCGTTCGCCCCGCAGGGCGACGGCGCGATGATGTACCGCACCGGGGACCTCGCGGCATGGACCGAGACCGGCGAGCTGCGCTTCGGCGGCCGCGTCGACCACCAGGTGAAGCTGCGCGGTTACCGCATCGAGCTGGGCGAGATCG
>DATGPD010000308.1:0-2558 GCA_035305285.1 Planctomycetota bacterium | reverse complement strand
GAGCTGTCCGGCGGCGAGCGCCAGCGCCTCGCGCTCGCGCGCGCGCTCGCCGGTGCGCCGCGCCTGCTCCTGCTCGATGAGCCGCTGCACTCGGTCGACGTCCACCTGCGCGACGAGCTGGCGCTGCTCATCCGCAGCATCGCCGACGAGCGCCGCCTCGGGCTCGTCGTGGTCACCCACGACCGGCGCGACGCGTTCGCGCTCGCCACCGAGATCGTCGTGCTGCACGCCGGACGCGTGGTCGAGAGCGGGCCGGCGACCAGGCTCGCACAGGAACCACAGACCGCGTTCGCCGCCGCCTTCCTCGCCGGGGCGACGTGCATTCCCCTGCCGGCCGCGAAGGACGGGCGGGTCGTCACGCCGTTCGGCGAGCTGGCCGCGCCGCGCAGCGGCGACGGCCTCGTGCTCGCGCTCCTTCCCGGCGACCTGCGGATCGCCGCGCCGGGGGAGGGCACCGCGGTGGGGCGCGTGCTGCGCGTGGTGCCCGATCCCCTGGGCCTGCTCGCCACCGTGCAGGTCGGGCCGCACGTCGTGCAGGCCGCGTGCGGTCGCGAAGTCGTGCGCCGCGGGGACCGCGTCGAACTGGCGCTGAACCACGCACCGCGCGTCCTTTTGCGCGACGCCCTGGCCCACGATCGGAGCGGACCGCGATGAAGCTGCTCGCGCGCGTCGCCGCGGCCGGCGCGCTCGCCGGCCTCCTGACGGTCGCCGGTCTCTGGATCGGAGGCGGCGACGGGGAGCGCCGACCTTCCGGCGCGCCGCGGTTCCAGTCCGCCGAGGACTGCCGGCAGTGCCACGCCGACGTGTTCGCCGAGTGGCACGGGTCGCACCACCAGATCTCCTACCTCAATCCCGAGGTGCGCGCGCTGAGCGAGGACTTCCGCAACAAGGAGTGCCAGGCGTGCCACCTGCCGCGCCCGGTGGCGGTCACCGGCTTCGGCGAGCGCGTCCTGCCGCGCCTCACGTACCCCGAGGAGGGCGTGACCTGCCTCACGTGCCACCAGGCGCAGGACGGCGGGATCCTCGGCCGCAACGACGTGCCTTCGGCGCCATGCGCACCGCGCGCGAGCGCCGACCTGATCGGCGTCGAGCTGTGCGCGAGCTGCCACAACCAGCACGAGACCACCGACCAGTGGCGCAAGTCGTCGTTCGCCGCGCAGGGCGTCGCGTGCAACGACTGCCACATGCCCGAGGTCGAGCGCACCGACGCGCAGGGCCGGGTGCGGCGCGGGCGCAGCCACCGCTATCCCGGCGCGCACGACGTGGCCATGCTGCGTGCGGCGGCGACGTTCCGCGCGACGCTCGAAGGCCGCACGCTGGCGCTGTCACTCGAGAACCACGGCGCGGGCCACAACTTCCCCACCGAGGAGCGGCACCGCGCCGTCGACGTCGAGGTCGCGTTCGTGGGCGAGGACGGCACGCCGGGCGCTTGGCAGCGGGTGCACCGGTTCCGTCAGCCGTACCGCGACGAGCCTGGCGAGAACACCCAGCTCCCCGCCGGAACGACGTGGTCGGCGACCGTGCCCGTGCCCGACGGAGCGAAGCGCGCGCGCGCGCGCCTGTGGTACCGGCTCACGCCGCTGTCCACCGACGACGACGGCAAGAGCACGCTGCTGTTCGAACACGAGGTCGACGTGCCGTGAGGAGCGTGCACCGCCAACCGGTGCGCGGCGCCGCCTGCCTCCTCGCCTGCCTCGCGGGAGCGTGCGGCGGAAAGCGGCCGCCGCAGCCGCCGCCTCTGCCCGCGCTGAACCTGACGCCGAAGCTGCCGCGCCTGCAGGAGATCGCGGCGTCGGCGCCCGCGCCCGCCGACGACAAGGAGCTGGCCAAGGCGCGCCAGCTCCTGGAGCCCGCGTTCGTCTCCGAGATCGGCGACGCGCGGCTCGCGGCGCGCAGCCGCACCGCGCTGCTCGCCGAACCGTGCGCGGGCGAGGTCCTGGAAGAGGCGCTGCAGCACGAGTCGGCAGAGGTCCGCGCCGGCGCCGCGTTCGAGCTGGGCGGCCTGGATCGCCCCGCGGCGATCGTGCCCCTCGTCCTGCGCCTGAAGTACGAGCCGGATCCGACGGTGCTCGTCTGGGTGGCGGACGCGCTCGCGCGCCGCGGCTGCGGCGCGGGGATCGACCCGCTGCTCGGGGCGCTGCGCGTCGCGACGACCGCCGACCTCGCCGGACAGCGCGCGATCCTGCTCCTGCGCGCGCACGACATGGACCCGGGCGAAGCCCCCACCTGGGACGCGATCGAGGCCGGGCTCCGCACGCTCCGCGACCGCTGGCGCGCCACCGGCCGGCTCGGCGACGAAGCGCCCGCTGCCGACGACGCCACGCGCGCGCGCCTCGCCGGGCTGCTCGTCGCGCTGCAGGGATTCCAGCTCCGCCCGGTCGACGACGCGCGCTTCGTGCTCGGGCGCACGGGCCGCCTCGGCGTGCCCCTGCTGCGCGAGGCGGTGAGCGCGAGCGAGCCGTACCTGCGCAGCCACGCGCTGGAAGTGCTGCGCGACCTCGGCCCGGCGGCGAACGACGCCGCACCCGACGTGCTGCCGCTGCTCGCCGACCCGCTGA
>DATGPD010000307.1:0-5875 GCA_035305285.1 Planctomycetota bacterium | reverse complement strand
CTGGTGATCGCCGCGAGGAACAGCATGAAGAACCAGATCGCGCCGACCACGTTGCCGAGCGGCATGTGGGCGAACACGATCGGCAGGGTGTTGAAGCCGAGCCCGAACGTGCCCGGGATCGCCATCGACGCGCCCAGGAAGATGAACGCGGCCGGCAGGGTGATCAGCCCGCCGAAGCCGACCTCGAACAGCTCGTTGGTCGACGACGCGGTGAGGCCGGAGAGCACGACGTCGTCCTTGCGGCGCAGGTACGACGCGTAGTTGATGATCACCCCGAACCCGACCGAAAGGCTGAAGAAGGTCTGTCCCGCGGCGGCGAGCCAGGTCTGCGGGTTCTTCAGCGCCTCGAAGTCCGGGTTCCACATGTAGCCCAGCCCGTTCCACACGTTCTGTTCCGGGTGGCTCGGGTCGGGCGTGCCGAGCGTCATGACGCGGATCAGCACGACCACCGCGCACAGCGCCATCGTCGGCATCGCCAGCTTGCAGAACGTCTCGATGCCCTTCGACAGGCCGCGGAACAGCAGGTAGGTGTTGGCGACGATCGTGATCAGGAAGAACCACAGGATCGACTTGCCGCCGAAGATGGACCCGTCCGCCTCCTGCCCGGTGAAGTCACGGTAGAACGCGGACGAGGCCGCGGCCTGCACGTCGATCGGCTTCTGGGTATCGATGCCGATCCCGCCGGTGAGGAACTGGATGCAGTAGCCGAGGCACCAGCTCTCGATGAAGACGTAGTAGAAGTAGACGCACAGCGGGATCAGCACGCCGATCACGCCGAAGTAGCGCGCGACCCGGCCGCCCACCACGCCGAGGATGCCGGGCGCGGAGTGGAACCCCTTGAGCCCGCCGTAGCGCCCCATCGTCCACTCGGCCCACCCGATCGGGATCCCGAGCAGGATGAGCGCGAGGAAGTAGGGGATCATGAAGGCTTCCCCACCGTTCTGTGCCGCCTGACCCGGGAAGCGCAGGAAGTTGCCCAGGCCGACTGCCGAACCCGCCACGGCGAGGATGACGCCGACCCGGGACGCCCATTGCTCGGTGTGCTTGCTCATGTGCGCAGGCGAATCGGGGGAGACTGTCCGGCGCACGGGACCGCGAGTCAAAGGCGAAAGCCGGTGCGTGCGCGGTTCCGACGCACGCAGGCAGCCGGTCGCGGTCGTGGGGTCTGCCGGCGGCCGAGGGAACCCGCGCAGCGACTGGCGAGCCTCCCGGCGAACCGCTCGCGCTGCCGGAACGCGCACGATCCGCACACCGGGACCGCCGCCGATCCCGCGGCAGCGCTCCGTGCGCGCGTCGCCGCTACCGCTCGCGGCGGTCTTCCGCGTAACGCTTGCGCAGCGCCGCCGCGCGCGCACGGTCGCCGTGCTGCTCGTCGCCGAGCGCCTCCAGCCCGTCCGCGATGGCATCGGCCAGCTCGGTCGGCGAGGACCAGGGCCCCGGCCGCAGTTGCGGCCCGCGGGCGAGGATCTCCTCGGCCGCATGCAGCTCCGCGCGTGCCCGCTCGGGCTCGCCACGCGCGCGCAGGATGCCCGATGCGCCGACACGCGCGCGGCACGCGGTGCTCCGCACCAGCTGGACGAGGGGGTCGCTGCGCGCGTCGCCCAGCACGCGGTCGGCGACCGCCTTCGCTTCCTCGTAGTGCGCGAGCGCCTGCTCCGGGTCGGCCTCGCGCAGCGCGCCGGCGACCTCGCAGTGCGAGGTCGCGAGCAAGGCGGCGTAGCGCGGTTGCGTCTCGCCGTGGTCTCGCAGGAGCTGTTCGGCGACGGCGAGCGCGCGCGTGCGGGCCTCCGACGCGCGGTCGTGGTCCGCCGACGTGTGCGCGATCTGCGCCATCGCCCGGCTCAGCGTCCACAGCAGCTCCGCGTGCCGTGGGACCGACGGGAAGTCGGCGACCAGGGACTCGCACACCTCGATCGCCCGCTGCAGGTTGGCCCGTGCCTGCGCGAGCTCGCCGCCCGAAAGGCGCGGAGCCCCGAGGCTGCGCGTGGGGCGCAGGACCCTGATCAGCTCCTCGCGGAACACCGGTCGGCGGTCCCGCGCCACGAGGCCTTCGAGCAGGTCGACCGCCCGCCGCTGCAGGCGGGCCGTCTCGTCGCGCTGCGCGTCGCCGCGCGGGTCGCGCCCCCGCGGCCCGAGGACGTACGCGAGGTTCAGGCAGCAGCGCGCGAGCGCGTGCTGGTAGCTGATGCTGGCCGGATCGTCGCGCAGCAGACCCTCGTACAGCGCGAGCGCGCTCCGGTAGTGCCGCTCGCTCTCGGCGAGCGCGGCCCGGGCGCGTTCCTCCGCCTGGGCGATCGCCTCGCGCTCGCGGTCCGACGGAGCCGGCTCGCGCCGGTTCGGATCCCGGCCGCGGCGCCCCGCCGGCGGCGGCCTCAGGGCGTCACGCCAGGCGAACTCGCCCAGCAGGTCGTGCGCGCGGGCGCGCTCGAAGCGCACCAGCGGCGTCGTCTCGACGGGCGCGTGGGCCACGACCTGCCCGGCGAGCTCGACCGCGCGCCGGCGCGCGCGGCCGCGCTCCTCGCGATCCGCCTCGCTGCGCGGGCGCCCGCCGCGCGTGTTCGTCTCCCACAGCGCACGCGCGAGGCCGTTCTGCACCTGCATCCAGGTGCCGGCGCCGACGCCGCCCGAGGCGTACAGCTCCTCGTACAGAGCGAGCGCGCGCTCGTAGCTCGGGATCGACTCGGCCACCTTGCCGAGATGGCGCTGGATCTCGGCGACCCGGTGGTAGGCGCGCGCGGTCAACTGCCGCGCCTCGGCGCTGTCGCGGTTCGCCTGGGCGAGCTTGTCGTAGAAGCCGAGCACCAGCTCCAGCAGGGCCTCGTCCTCCGGCGACACCTGGCGCGCCGCCTCGGGCGCGATGACGTCGCTCTCCTCGTCGTCGTCGGCGCGCAGCGCGTCGGGGCCGACCACGCTCGCGAACAGGTCCTCGAACGACTGCAGGGCGAGCGCGACGTTGCTCTGGGCGAGGCGGCGTGCCTCGTTGGCGCGCTCCAGTGCGTGGCGCGTGGACCAGTAGCCGATCACGCTCGCCACCGCGGTCGACAGGAGCCCGAACACCGCCAGCGCGCCGACCGCCGCGAGCCGCCGGTTGCGCCGGCACCATCGCCAGCCGGACTCGAGCACGCTCACCGGTCGCGCACGGATCGGCCGGTCCTCCAGGAAGCGCTCGAGGTCATCGCGCAGCTCGGCCGCGCTCGCGTAGCGGTCGCCCGGGGCCTTCGCCGTCGCCTTGCGGATGATCGTCTCCAGGTCGCGCGGCACCCCGGGGCGCACCTTGCCCGGCGCGGGCGGCTCGTGGTTGCGCACGCGCTCGACTAGCTCGCCCTTGTTGTCGGCGGCGAACGCCGGGCGCAGCGTGGCCAGCTCGTAGAGCGTGAGCCCGAGCCCGTGCACGTCGGTGCGCTCGTCGGCATGCCCCTGGAGCTGCTCGGGCGCCATGTACTGCAGGGTGCCCACGAGGTCGCCGCTGCCGGTGAACGCGTCCTCCTCGACGACCTTCGCCAGGCCGAAGTCGGTCACCCAGACAACGCCCTGCGCGTCGAGGATCAGGTTCGACGGCTTGATGTCGCGGTGCAGGGTCCCCTGCGCGTGCGCGTAGGCGAGCGCGTCGGCCACCTGCCGGCCGAGGTTCGCGACGCTGCGGTAGTACGCGGCATCGCCCGGGCCGATGTCGCCGCTCGGCGGACGCTCGACGTAGGTTCCCGCGCGCAACGCCTCCGCTGCGGCGCTCGCGCTCAGCACCAGCGTGCCGCTGCGCGCGCGCGACGGCGGCCGGTCCGGACGCGGGTCGCCGCGCAGAGCGCGGATCACGTCGTCGAGCGGCCGCCCGACGATGAGCTGCATGACGAAGTAGTGCACCCCGTCCTGCTCGCCGACGCCGAAGATCGGCACGATGTTGGTGTGGTGCAGCTTGGCGGCGGTCTGCGCCTCGCGCTTGAACCGGTGCAGACGGGACTCGCTGCGCAGCGCGTGCGGCGGCAGCACCTTCAACGCGACGCGCCGCTGCAGGGTGATCTGCTCCGCCTCGTACACGACCCCCATCCCGCCGCGACCGATCTCCGCGACGATCCGGTAGTCGCCGAACGTGCGCGGCCCGTGCAGCGGCAGGCCGCGGGGCCGCGCACCCTTGACGTCCTCGAGCAGGGTCGCCGACTCGATCAGCTCGCGCAGCTCGCCGGCGCGCTCGCCGGCGCGCGCGGCGAACGCCTCGACGTCGACCGCCTCGCCGCGCCGCCGCGCGGTCAGGAACTCGTCGAGCAGCAGCTCGACCGGGTCCCGACCGGAGTCGCGCGACGCGGCGTCAGCCATGGCCGCCTCCGCCGCTCGCCTTCTGCAGCACCGCCCGCAGCTTGGCGAGCGCGCGCAGGTAGCGGCTGCTCGCGGTCGACTCGGGCAGCCCGAGGATCTGCGCCGCCTCGGCGTTGCCGACTTCCTCGAAGTTGCGCAGGACGAGCATCTCGCGGTCGATCGGGTCCATCTCCCGTAACGTGCGCTCGACCAGCGCTTCCAGCTCGCTGCGCATCGCCATCCCGCTCGGCGAAGTCAGCTTGGCGACGAAGCGCTGCGAGATCGCCGCGCTGGAGGCGGCGGGGACGTCGCCGAAGTACGCCTCGCGCCCGACGCCGCGCGCCTTGGCCTCGACGTGCCGGCGGTGCAGGTCGGTGAGCGTCTGACCCACGACCATCCGGATCCACACGTACGCGGTCGTCGCCTTCTCGTAGTCGAAGCTCTCGATCCGCTTCTCGCAGTCGATGTACGCGTCCTGCAGCACGTCGTCGGGATCGATGCGCGCCTGCAGGCGCGGGTCGAGGCGGAAGCGGATGAACTGCAGGAGGCGCTCGTGATGCAGCGCAAAGAGCTCGCCGAGTGCCGAGACGTCGCGGGCGGCGAGGCGCCGCCGCAGCGAGTCCGGCTCGCCTCCCGGTTCGACGGTGCGCTCGGTCATGAATACCGCCGCATTATGCGGGCGACCGGCATCGGGGACACGGCGGGCGCGCTTTCCCGCTCCGCACGTCCGTGAGCCGTCAGGACGTCCGGAGCCAGCGCTCGAACGTGAACGCGTACGCGTGCCGGTCGTCGGCGGGGTGTTCTTCCCGCTGCACGCACGTGAACGGCCGCCAGTCGACCGGCGGGAAGGACACGTCGCCCTCGACCGCCGCGTGCACCCGTGTCACCTCCAGGCGGTCGGCAAGCGGCAGCGCCGCCGCATAGACCGACGCGCCGCCGATCACCCAGGCGCGGTCGCTGCCGCCGGCCGCCGCGAGCGCGAGCGCGGCGTCGAGGTCGGCGACCACCTCCGCCCCTTCGCAGGGCGCGCCGCTGCGCGACAGCACGAGGTTGCGCCGCCCGGGGAGCGGGCGGCCGAGCGAGACGAACGTGCGCCGTCCCATGACGACCGGCGCCCCCATGGTCACCGCCTGGAAGTGCTTCAGGTCGTCGGGCAGCCGCCACGGCAACCCGCCGCCGCGGCCGATCACGCCGTTCTCGGCCATCGCCCAGATCAGGCCGACGCGCACGATCACACCGCCACGCGCGCCTTGATGGCGGGATGCGGGTCGTAGCCTTCGAGCCGGAAGTGCTCGTAGCGGAAGTCGAACAGCGAGCGCACCGACGGGTCGAGCACCAGACGCGGTAGCGGCCGCGGCGTGCGGCTGAGCTGCAGCCTGGCCTGCTCCAGGTGCGACTCGTAGAGGTGCGCGTCGCCGAAGGTGTGCACGAACTCGCCTGGCCGGAGGTCGCACACCTGCGCGATCATGAGCGTGAGCGCCGCGTACGACGCGATGTTGAAGGGCACGCCGAGGAACAGGTCCGCGCTGCGCTGGTAGAGCTGGCACGACAGCTTCCCCTCACCCACCCAGAACTGGAACAACGCGTG
>DATGPD010000306.1:0-3515 GCA_035305285.1 Planctomycetota bacterium | reverse complement strand
CTCCAACGTGATCACGTGCTTGCGGTAGGTGGCGTTGATCACGTCGACCAGCGCGGCGAGGGTGGACGACTTGCCCGCGCCGGTCGCGCCGGTGATCAGCACGAGGCCGCGCTTGAGGTGCGCGAAGCGCTCGACCGAGCGCGGCAGGTTCAGTTCGGCGAGGGTCGGCACCCTGGTCGGGATCCGCCGGAACACCGCGGCCCGCCCCCAGTGGTCGGTGAAGTAGTTGCAACGGAAGCGACCGATGCGCGGGTTCCCGTAGGCGAAGTCGAGGTCGGCGCCGGACTCGAGCTTGCAGCGCTGGTCGTCGGTCAGGATCGCGTCGGTGAGGTGCACGAGCGTGTCCCGGTCCAGCACCGGCAGCCCGCTGACCTCCTCCAGCGCACCGTGGATCCGGTAGCGCGGCTTCTGGTCGACCTTCAAGTGCAGGTCGGAGGCCTGCAGCGCCTCCATGCGCTCCAGCAGGTCGTCGATGTGGATCATCGCTTCGTCCTCGGCATGGTCATGCGGGCACGGTGAAGCGCGACCGGTCGGCGGCGCGCAGCAGGGCCTGGTCGAGCGCGATCTTCCTGGCGCGGACCAGCTCCATCAGGCTGTCGTCCATGAGGCGCATGCCGCGGTTGCGGTTCATCTGCATGACGTTGGGGATCTGCCACTCGCGGTTCTCGCGGATCAGGTTGGCGACCGCAGGGATCACGGTGAGCACCTCCGCCGCCAGCCACACCCGCTCGCCGTCGATGCTCGGGATCAACTCCTGGCAGAGCACCGCGCGCAGGACACTCGACATCATCGTGCGCACGTGCGCGCGGCGCTCGGAGGGGAACTGGTCGACGACGCGCGCCACGGTGCTGCACGCGCTGCTCGTGTGCAGCGTGCCGAGCACCAGGTGGCCGGTCTCCGCGGCGGTCAGCGCGACCGCGAAGGTCTGCGGGTCGCGCAGCTCGCCGACCACGATCACATCCGGGTCCTCGCGCAGGGCGGCGCGCAGCGCGTCGGCATACGACGTGACGCTGGTGTTCAGCTCGCGCTGCGACACGAACGAGCGCTCGCTCTTGATCACGTGCTCGATCGGGTCCTCCAGCGTGATGATGTGCAGCTTCCGGTTCCGGTTGATCAGGTCGACGATCGCCGACAGCGTCGTGCTCTTGCCCGAGCCGGTGGCGCCGGTCACGAGCACGAGGCCGTTCTTCAGGTCGGCGATCTCGCGCACCACGTCGGGCAGGCCGAGCTCCTCGAACGCCGGCACCTCGTCGCGCAGCACGCGGAACGCGCCGGCGATCCCGTCGTAGTGGCGGAACACGTTGAGCCGGAAGCGCCCGCGCGCGGTCTTCACCCGCACGTCGAGGTACCGCTCACGCTCATAGGTTCTGATCTGCTCCTCGGTCAGCAGCGAGAACAGCAGCTCGCGCGCCCGCGCGAAGGTCAGCACACCCGCCGGCAGGTCGCACAGGATGCCGTGCCGGCGCACCGCCGGCCGCCGGCCCGAGGACAGGAACAGGTCCGAGGCGCCGAGCCGGCGCGCGGTGTTGAGGAAGTCGTCGATGGTGGCGCGCTCCAGCGTGCGCGCGACCTCGTGCTTGCTCTTGCCGCCCTCGAACAGGCTGGTGCCCAGCTCGTCGTTCTGCACCGAGAGGACGGTGGCGAGGACCTTCTCGTCGATCAGCCCCTGCTGGATCAGGATCTGGCCGAGGGGCGGTTGCGGGTCGAGACGTTGCTGCAGTTCGAGACAGCGGTCGAGGTCCGGCCTGCTGATCAGGTGGAAGTTCAGCAGGATCTCGCCGAACAGCATCTGTTCCATTCGCGCAGCCTCCGATCCGGTCGGGCCGCACGGCGGCCCGAGCCTCTATCGGCAGGGTCCGGCGCGGAGCTTGGCCGGAGGGCCTCCGGCGCAGGACGGCCGACTCGCCATCGACGACGACGTCGTCGAGCGCCGAGTCCGCAACGTCACCGTCGGCCGCGAGAACCGGCTCTTCGCCGGCAGCCCTGAAGGCGCCCAGCGCGCCGCTGCGCTCCACTCGATCATCTGCACGTCTGGGCTCCAGGGCGTCGAGCCGTGGACGTACCTGATTGCGCCCGGCCGGCGCACGACAGTTTCGTCACCACGCATGCGGTCACCCAAGGCGCATGCACCACGCGCCCTAGCGGCCTGTGGCCGATTGCTCCGCAGAAGCGGCGCTGCGCGAGTCGCCGGAGGCGACCAGCTGCCATCTAAACCGTGGTCCGTGACCTCCATGACGCCACGCCTCCTGTCGAATCGGCGCCACTCTCCGACGCGGCGGTCGCCTTCCGACGTACCGCACGCCAGCAACACACAGCGATCCCAACGCCGGTAACCGCCCTTCAGAGTCCACCACCCGCAGCCCGCCCTGACGCCGCGGGGTGAGACTCTGCATGAAGCGGTGACCGCGCACGACTTCGTTGCGTTCCTCGACAAGGAGCAGATCGGACGCGAGGACGACTTCGTGAAGAAGGTCAGCGACGGGCTCGCGCGCAGCGCGGTGCTCGTGCTCGTGTCGTCGGGCGAGACGCTGCAGCGCGCGTGGGTGGAAGAGGAGTGGACCAACTTCGTCGGCGGTCATGGTGTGCGACAGCCGTTGCTGGTCCTGCTCGACGAGGTCGCGCTGCCTCCGATCCTGGGCAACCGGCACGTGCTCGATGGGCAACCTGGCGAACGTCGTGCCGATCCCGACCGCCGAGCCGACGGGAGCGCCGGGAGGGGCTCGCCTCGCCGACGTGGTGGCGAGCGTCCGCGAGAGCGACGGCACGTTCTCGGTCCTCGGCCGGCGCCGGAACCGCTCGGCGCTCGCCTCGCTGTCCGGACTTACGGACGCGAGGTCAACAGGACGCGCCGCCCCGCCCCTGGCCGGAGCCGCATCCCCGCCGGCGCTCCCGGTCGCGCCACAGGCAGGCGAGGGCCAGCAGACCGCCGACCAGCGCGCCGGCCGGTGCGGCGATCCCGCCCTCGCGCACCGCGGTCCAGGTCAGGCCGACCGTCGCGATCAGCGCGAGCACGAACACCGCTCGCCACGGCGAACCGCGGTCGGGCGGCGGCGCGGTCACGGCGCGAGCGCGGCCAGGCGGTCACGCAGCGCGTCGACCCCGTCGTCGAGCACTTCGAGCGTCTTGGCGTCGCGGTAGTGCCGCTCGACGTGGTACTCGACGACGTAGCCGTAGCCGCCGTGGATCTGCACGCCCTCGTCGCCCGCCAGGATCGCAGCGTCCACCGCGTCGATCTTGGCGAGCATCGCGGCCTCGGTCGCGTCCTCACCGAGGTCGAGCAGGCGGGCGGCGTGGTAGGTCAGATGGCGCGCGCCCACGATCCGGCGTCGCATCTCGACCAGCTTGTACTGCACCGCCTGCAGGGCGAGCAGCGGCTTGCCGAACGCGATGCGTTCGCCGGCGTGCGCGAGCGACAGGCGGTGCGACGCCGCGGCGATGCCGCAGGCCAGCGCGGCGGACGCGATGCACCCGCCGGTGCGCGCGCGCTGCAGCGCAGCCTCGGCCTCCGCGCCGCG
>DATGPD010000305.1:0-2524 GCA_035305285.1 Planctomycetota bacterium | reverse complement strand
GGCCGGGAGGGAACGCGCATGACCGCCGCCGTGATCTTCGACCTCGACGACACGCTCTATCCGGAGCGCCGGTTCGCGTTGAGCGGATATGCCGCCGTGGCGCACCAGGTGGAGCTGCGGTACGGGATGGACCGTGGCGAGGCCTTCGCGCACCTGCGCGCCGCGCTCCGCGCGGGCGCGCGGGCATCGGCGCTGCAGCGGCTCGTGGCCGCCGTTGGCGGCGGACCCGACCTCGTGCACGAGCTGCTCGCCGTCTACCGCACGCACCGGCCCCGGCTCCGGCTGCCGCATGCCGCCCGCCGCGCGCTGGAGGCGGCAAGGCAGCGGTGGCGCGTCGGCGTGCTGACGAACGGACTTCCACAGGTGCAGCGGGCCAAGGTCGACGGGCTCGGCCTCGCACCACTGGTCGATGCCGTCGTCTATGCCCACGAGGTCAGCGACGGGAAGCCTGACCCGGCTGCGTTCCGCGAGATCTGCCGGGCGCTCGGAGTCGCGCCCGAGCGCGCGGTGATGGCCGGCGACGACCCGTGGTGCGACATCGACGGCGCGCGGGCGGCCGGTCTCTGGACGGTGCGCGTGCGTCGCGGCCCGCATCGGTACGTTGTCGCCGGTTCCACCGGGCCGGCCGACGAGACCGTGCTGTCGGTGGCCGACGTGCCTGACGCAGCCGCGCGGCTGCTCGATGCGGAGGTCGTGCATGAGGTTTGAGATTGCCGGACGGCCGGTGGGTTCCGGGCACCCGATGTTCGTCATCGCGGAGATCGGGCTGAACCACGGCGGATCGCTCGAGCGAGCCTGCGCGCTCGTCGACGCCGCGGCGGCAGCCGGCGCATCCGCGGTGAAACTCCAGACGCTGCACGCGGACGGGCTCGTCGCGGCGCAGTGTCCCGCGCCGGCGCATGTCGCGGCACGCTCTCTGCGCGACTTCTTCCGGAGATTCGAGCTCGACGAGGCCGCGCATCGGGTCGTCGCCGGGCGCGCGCGGGCGCACGGTCTGGCATTCATGTCGACGCCCTTCGATGACCGCGCGGTCGACCTGCTCGAGCGCGTCGGCGTGGACGCGTGGAAGATCGCGAGCGGCGATCTCACGCATCGCCGGCTCATCGAGCGGGTTGCCCGGACCGGTCTGCCTCTCGTGCTCTCGACGGGAATGAGCAGCCTCGATGAGGTCCGGCGCGCCGTCGACTGGGCCGCGGACGCCGGCGCGCGCGACATCGCCGTCCTGCACTGCGTATCTGCCTATCCCGTGCCGCTGGGGCAGGAGAACCTCGCCGCCATCGCGACGCTCGCCCGCGCGACCGGTCGACCTGTCGGTCTGTCCGACCACGGCACGTTCGGCAACGCAATTGTCGTCGCCGCCGCGCTCGGCGCCTCGGTCTACGAGCGTCACATCGTCGAGGGGGCGGAAAGCGACGCGATCGACCGCCCGGTGTCCTCGACGCCCGGCGAGCTGAGAGCTGCCGTCGAAGCAGCCGAGCGCACCCGGCTGGCTCTGGGTGACGGCACGAAGCGGTGCCTGGACGCGGAAGCGCCGAATGTCGTTCCGAGCCGGCGTGGGCTCCACGCGGTGCGCGCGCTTGCAAGAGGCGAGGTCCTCAGAGAAGGCGACCTGATGGCGCTGCGCCCGGCGCTGGGCGTTCCCGCGTCGGAGATCGACCAGGTCGTTGGCCGCGTGCTCGTGCGGGATGTCGCCCCTGGCGAGGCGATCCACTGGGACGACCTGGCCGCTACGGAGATGCGCCGTGCCTCTTAACGTCCTCGTCACCGCCGCGTCGCGCCGGGTCGCCCTGGTGCAGGGCTTTCAGCGCGCGCTTGCCGCACGAGGCGGCGGGCGGGTCGTCGTCACCGACATCAACCCCCTCTCGCCGGCGGTGCACGTGGCGGACGGCGCGTACCTCGTTCCGCTGTCCGACGATCCGGAGTATCTCGACGTCATCGCCGGCATCTGCGAGGCGGAGCAGGTCGGACTCGTCGTGCCGACGATTGACGACGAGCTGGAGCGGTTCGCAGCCGCCCGTGAGGACTTCGCGGCGCGGGGCGTCCTCGTCGCCGTCTCGCCGACGGAGACCGCCGCGCTCTGCAACGACAAGTTCGCGACCTGCACGCACCTGCGCGCCGCCGGACTGGCCGCGGCCGCGACCTGGCTGCCGGACGACCTGCCGGCGCGACCGGGGTTCCCGCTGTTCGTCAAGCCGCGTGTCGGGCGCGGCGGCGTCGGCGCGTTCCGGGCCCGATCGCCGCGCGAGCTCGCGTTCTTCCTCGAATACGTCCGCAATCCGATCGTCCAGGAGTACCTGAACGGACCGGAGTTCACCATCGATCTGCTGTGCGACTTCGACGGGCGGCCGATCAGCGTCGTGCCGCGCGAGCGCGTCGTCATCCGTGCGGGCGTGATCGATCGCGGGCGCACGGTGAACGACCCGGCGCTCATCGAGCTGGCCCTCGCCTGCGCCCGAACGCTTCGCTTCGCCGGCGCCGTCAACATCCAGTGCCGCATGGTCGACGGCGTGCCGGTCATCTTCGA
>DATGPD010000304.1:0-2107 GCA_035305285.1 Planctomycetota bacterium | reverse complement strand
TGCGCAATTACAACCCGCGTCAGGGTTACCAGCTCACCGCGCCGCTGTCGCACACTTCGGGGTCGACGGTCTACGTGTTCGATCGCTGGGTGCTCAACGGCGCGCCGCAGACGCTCAACCAGCGCGTGCTCAACGTCGACGACATCGGCGTGGCCGCGGACACCGCGGTGGCCGAGTTCAAGATCCGCCGCACGCTGCAGGTCCGCTCCAGCAACCCGGCGAGCGGTATCTCGATCACCGTCGGCACTCCCGACATCAACAACAACCAGAACGGCACGACGCCGTTCGACCGGCTCTACAAGGACGGTACGACCGTCTCGCTGGTCGCGCCGGCGATGAACGGCATCCACCCCTTCAAGCAGTGGGTGCTGGACGGCGTGAACCAGCCGCTCGGTCAGACCACGATCAACGTGTCGATCAACGGCACGAGGACGGCGACGGCGATCTACTACACGCACGTCAACGGGTCGTTCACCGCGTTCTGCTCGGGCTGCCCGGGCACCGGCAACCAGGTCCCGGTGCACAGCGGCTCCGGCATTCCGGAGATCGGCAACGTGGTCACCTGGCGCGTGACCAACGCGCGTCCGCTGTCCGGCGGCACGCTCTACCTCGGCGCGTCGCGCACGTTCTTCAACGGGATCCCGCTGCCGCTCAACCTCGGCTTCCTGGGGATGGGCGCGAGCTGCCGGTTGTGCGTGAGCGTGGACGTGTCGCTGGCGTTCGCGACCAACTCCTCGGGCACCGCCACGGTGAACGTGCCGATCCCGAACAACGTCGCGCTGATCCAGGGCAGCCTGTTCACCCAGCCGGCGGTCGTCGACATCGGCGCGGGCACGACCGTGCCGATCGTGCACGGCAACGCGCTGGAGACCCGCCTCGGCGGCAACCTGTGAACCGGCGTGCGGCGCGCGGCCCGATGGCCTGACGCGCCGTGAACCGACGCGGACGCCGCGCGACCCCCGGTCGCGCGGCGTCTTCGTTTCGGCTCCGTTTCGGCTCCGCGGCGGGCGGTGCGCGCCGCACGGACAGCCGCCCCCGCCCGCGGGGAGGTCCAAGTCGCGCGCCTTCGCGGCCCGCCGCGGCGACCCTCGTTCCTCGTCGCCGCCCAGACCGGCACGCACACCGGCCTCGTCGGCTTCGCGAGCGGCCCGGAGCGCCACGGTTCCGCCCGGGACCTGCGCGAGGCCTCGTGACCGCCCGGATCGCGCGTCCGCGAGCCCGCCTTCCGCGCCGACGTGCTCGCCGGCGTCGTCGCTCACGACCCGGTCGACCGCGCGGCGTCGCGCGTCAGTTGAACACGCCGTGGAACCGGCAGATCGGTCCGTGGAACGATGCGGCGCTCATGAACCCGGTCGGCAGGCTCAGGTTCGAGCGACGGTAGACGGTCTGCGTGCGCGACATCGGGCTGCTCGCGCCGCCAAGGCGCACCTGGTACACGTCGCTCGTGACGAAGCCGCCCGGGTTCGCGCCCGCGGCGAGGCCCAGCGCCTGGGTGAACAGCACTTCGTTCTCCAGCGCCGGGACCAGGGGGATCGGCCACGCAAACGGGCCGGCGCCGATCTGCTGGAGCGCGGGGTCGGTGCCGAGCAAGCAGCCGGGCGCGCCCACCAGCCCGAGATCGAACGGCAGCGGGACGCCGAGGTAGCTGCGGTTGCTGGTGCCGAGCCAGTTGGCGTAGGCCGGCAGCACGGTGCCGCCCATGCCGACCGTCATCGTCCCGCCGAGCACGAGGCTCGCCGCCGCCGGCATGCTGAGGGTCACGCGCTCGCCACCCGCGCCGACGCACGGATCGCCGCTGACCCGCGTCGAGTCGCCGCGCGCGGTGCGCCACCAGTTCTCCGCGTCGACCGGCCAAGCGTCGAACAGGTTGGCGGGATCGTTGCCTTCGATCTCCAGCAGGAAGTGGCCGTTGTTGCGGTCGAAGGGGAACGGCGCCTGGAACGGCAGCATGACGCCCCAGGGTTGCGGCGTGGGGAAGGTCGGGCTCGCGGCCGGGACGTGGATCGGGCCGCTGAGCACGACGGTGCCGAGGCCGCCGCCGCGGTTGTTGATCCAGTCGGTGGTCATGCTCGCGGGCGAGACGAGGGTCTCGTACGCGGTGACGGTG
>DATGPD010000303.1:0-3293 GCA_035305285.1 Planctomycetota bacterium | reverse complement strand
TCGGCGAGCCCGGCCTCACCGCGCTCGCGCTCGCCGCGGTGCAGACCAAGCCCAAGGAGCTGCGCACCGAAGAGGAGCAGAAGGAGATCGAGCAGGGGCTCGCGTGGCTGGTCTCGCAGCAGCGCCCGGACGGCTGGTTCTCCGAGATGAACGTGAACTACATCGGGTGCGCCGCGGTGTTCGCGCTCACCGCCGCCAAGAACCCGGCCTACGAGCCGATCCTCGCCAAGGTCCAGAAGAACCTGCTCGCCCTGCAGAACGTCGAGCCCGGCTACGCGCGCAGCGACCGCGACTACGGCTCGATCGGCTACGGCGGCGACGAGCGCGGCGACCTGAGCAACCTGCAGTTCTCGCTCGAAGCGCTGCGCCTCACCGGCCTCGATCCGAAGCAATCCGACGCCTTCGAGAAGGCGATCGTGTTCCTGCAGCGCTGCCAGAACCTGAAGAGCCACAACGACCTCTCGGTGGAGGCGCGCGACGAGGAGACCGGGGAGCTGCGCCGCTCGGAATCGGGCGACGACGGCGGCGCGGCCTATTACCCCGGCAACTCGCCGATGGGCTACATCGAGCTGCCCAACGGCGCGCGCATTCCGCGCAGTTACGGCTCGATGACCTACGCGCTGCTCAAGGCGTACACGCTGTGCGGGTTGCCCAAGGACGACCCGCGCGTGCAGGCCGCGGTCGCGTGGGTGGGGCGCAACTGGACGCTCGACGAGAACCCGGGCGCCGATCCGCGGATGCCCGAGGCGACCAAGTACCAGGGCCTCTACTACTACTACATGGTGGTCGCACAGGCGCTCGACACCGCGGGCATCGACGAGCTCGAAGTGGTCGACCCACCGCCCGACGACGCCGCCGGGGACAAGCCCGCGGTGCGCCAGGTCGACTGGCGCGCCGAG
This sequence comes from Planctomycetota bacterium, assembly GCA_035305285.1. GTDB lineage: Bacteria > Planctomycetota > UBA1135 > UBA1135 > UBA2386 > DATGPD01. The sequence continues at coordinate 2,394 of DATGPD010000303.1, read as the reverse complement.
CTGCGCGGCAAGCTCGAGGCCTTGCAGCAGGACGACGGCTCCTGGGTGAACCAGAAGAACGGCCGCTGGTGGGAGATGATGCCCGTGACCTGCACCTGCTACGCGCTCATCGCGCTCGATCGCTGCCGGTGAACCGCCTGCACCCGCGCCCGCCGGCATGATCGACTTCCCCCTGCCGCCGCCGAGCGCGCCGGCCTGGTTCTTCCATCGCATCGGCGGCGAGCGCCACCTCGGCATCGCGTTGCCGACCGGCGAGTGGCTCGACGTCGGCCGCGACGACGAGCTCGTCCTACTCGCCGAAGGCGGCCTGCGCGCCGACCACCTGCGCGCGCTCGCCGACGACGGCGAGCCGATCCGCTCGCGACCGGAGTTCGAAGTGCCGGTACGCCGGCCGAGCAAGATCCTGTGCCTCGGCAAGAACTATGCGGCGCACGCGCGCGAGATGGGCGGCGCGGTACCCGAGGAACCGTTCGCGTTCGCCAAGCTCTCCGACACGCTGATCCCCTACGCCGCTCCGGTCGTGATCCCCTACTGGCTCGACTCAGCGGTGGAACACGAGGTCGAGCTGGCGGCAATCGTCGGGTTCGTGGACCGCGACGGCCGCGGCCGCAAGCATCTGCGCGCCGAGGAAGCGCTCGCTTCGGTCGCGGGCTACACCGTGTTCAACGACGTGACCGCGCGCAAGCTGCAGGCCGGGGACCGCGCGCAGGGCCACCCGTGGCTGCGTGCGAAGTCGATCGACACGTTCGGACCGATCGGCCCCTGGGTGGTGCCGGCCGACGCCCTCGACCCGCGCGACCTGGCGATCCGCCTGTCGGTGCACGGACAGGTGCGGCAGGACGGCCGCACCTCGCAGATGGCGGTCGGCGTCGGTGAGGCGCTCGCCTACCTGTCGCGCAGCTTCACGCTGCGCCCCGGGGACATCGTCGCGCTCGGCACGCCGGCCGGCGTCGGACCGGTCGAGGACGGCGACGTGATGCTCGCGGAGATCGAGGGCATCGGCTGCCTCGCGAACCCGGTGCACAAGGAGCCGGCTCCGCCGGCGCCCTGAGCGGACGCGACCGCGCCGTCAGACCAGCGCGAGGCCGCCGTCGACGTCGAGGTTCGTGCCGGTCACGTAGGCACTCTCCGCGGAGAGCAGGAAGCGCACCGCGCCGAGGATGTCGCGCGGCTCGCCGACGCGGCCGGCCGGCACGCGCCCTGCCATGCGCTCCTGGCTCGCGGCGTGGCTCGTCGCGTGGCGGATCAGGCCGGGCGAGATCATGTTGACCGTCACCCCGGACGGCGCGAGGTCGGCGGCCAGCGCACGCATCCAGGTCAGCAGGGCCGCCTTGGCGGCGTAGTACGCGGGCGCGCGGCGGAAGGCCGACTGGCCGCCCAGGCCCGCGGCGCCGAACAGCACCACGCGTCCACCCCGCGCCTCGACCATCGCCGGGACCAGGGCGCGCGTGACCAGGACCGCGGTCGTCAGGTTGCTGTCGAGCATCGCGCGCATGGCGCCGAGGTCGGTGTCGAGCGCGGCGCGTTCGTCGAAGTCGCCGACCGTGTGCACGAGCCCCCAGGGCGCGCCCTCGCGCAGGACCTCGGCGGCAGCGCGCGCGACCTGGGCCTCGTCGGTCGCGTCGACCCCGGTCCGCCGCGACCACACCGTGCAGCGCTCCGGCCCCAGGGCCTCGACCACGGCGCGGCCGATCCCGGACAGGCCACCGACGACGACGATCCGCGCGTTCGCCATGGCCCGGCATTATCGCGAGGGGCTCGAGGACGCGCTCTGCTGCCTTTCGCGGCGGCGGCCGGCGAACCGCCTCCGCGCGTTCAGAGCGCGCCGACGCGCGCCGGCGGCCAGAACCGCGCCCGCACCTTGCCGCGCAGCATCTCGGCCTCAACCAGCCCGAACTCGCGCGAGTCACAGCTCACCGGGCGGTTGTCGCCGAGCACGAAGTAGTGCCCCGGCGGCACGATCAGCTCGCGCATGTCGGCGTGGTCGGCGACGTGCGCGAAGTTCTCGTGCAGGAGCACGCCGTCGACCCACACGCGCCCGTCGCGGATCGCCACACGCTCGCCCGGCAAGGCGACCACGCGCTTGACGAAGTCGGTGCGCGGGTCGCGCGGGTAGCGCAGGACCACGACGTCGAACCGCTGCACGTCGGACACCGCGTAGGCGAGGCGGTCGACGACCAGCCGGTCGCCGTCGCGCAGCGACGGCTCCATCGAGTGCCCGCGCACGGTGGAGATCTGCACGACGAACAGGTTCAGGAGCGCGACCAGGATGATGCCGCGCACGAAGTCCGCGCCGAGCCGGCGGCGCGGCCGCTTGGCGGCCGTACCGCTGCCGGGCGCCCGGGGAGGAGGAGCCGGCGCAGCCGCGTCGGCCGCCGCCGGCTCGGGCAGAAG
>DATGPD010000302.1:0-2056 GCA_035305285.1 Planctomycetota bacterium | reverse complement strand
CGACCGCGAGGCGGCGGCTCGGTGAACCTTCCGCCGGCCGGTCGAACAGCGCGAGCGCCCACTCGCGGAACACGTCGAGGTCGTTGCCGACGCGGTACATGTCCCAGATCTTCTCGCCGGCCGGGCGCGCGCCGATCTCGGAGAACTTGAGCCCCTTGCTGCCGAAGAACCACTCCATGTGCGTCGCCGAGCAGCGGATGCCGAGCACGTCGATGACCTTGCGGCCGACTTCGCGCAGCTCGCGGTAGCCGTCCGCGTCGATCCGATTGGTCACCGCGATCTGCGGCGAGATCCAGCGCTGCTGCGCGGCCTCCAGGCAGCCGGGGAAGTAGTGCGCCGCGAAGTCGGTGCGCACGCCGCGCGCGTCGGTGATCGTGTCGTAGAACCCCTCGTGTCCGTCGACGAACTCCTCGACGGCGACCCGCCGACCGTCGCCAAACCGCGTCTTCGTGAGCACGCGTTCGAGCTGCGCGGCGTCGTCGGCGCGGTGCGTGTCGAGCGTGCCGAACCCGGCGACCGGCTTGACGATCACCGGGTAGCCGCAGCGTTCCGCGAACGCGCGCACCTCGTCGGCCGACGCCGCGCCGGTGGACTGCGCGCACGGGATCCCGTGCCGGCGCAGGAGGTCCTTCATCGCGACCTTGTCGCGGCACAGGCGCGCGGTCGCCGACGACAGGCCGGGCACGCCGAGGGACTCGCGCAGGCGCGCCGCGGGTTCGACCAGCGGCTCGTCGATCGTCTCGACCCGGTCGATTTCGGGCGCGCGCCCCAGTGCGCGTACCGCCGCGAGCAGGCGGTCGTGGTCGAGCATGTGCGCGCACTGCCGGTAGTCGTCGAGCAGGCGGCGCGCGCCGGGGCGGAGTGCCTCGCGCGGGCCGGGCCCGATCCCCGACACCCGCGCGCCGATCGACTTCAGCCCGTGCAGGAAGCCGTGGTTGTAGATGTGCGTGTCCGGCGCGAGGAAGAGGACGTGCATGCCGCGGGCGGTGCATCATGCGGCGATGACCGCCGCGCGCCAAAGGCGGGCTGCCGCGGCGCGGGTGCGGGCCCGGGGTCCGGGGTCAGGTGCCCGCGTTCAGCAGCGTCTCGGCGGGGTCGCTCGCCGCGACCTCCGCGTTCTCTTCGATGCCTTCGCCGGCGCGTTGCGGCCAGATGTGGAAGCCGCCGCGCACGACGTGCCCGCCGTCCTCCAGCTGCCACGTGCCCCAGATGCCCTTGCCTTCGCGGAAGCCGCGGTAGGTGACGGCATGGCCCGCGTAGCTCTTGGACCAGCGCACCTCCCCGTCTTCCGAGTAGCGCCCGGTGATCGTGAACGCCCCGGCCTTGTCGCTTCCGGAGCCCGCGATCTTGCCGCGGTAGAAGCTCAGGTCGAGGTCCGTGCGGTGCTGCCCGGGCTGGCGCGGGTCGAGGTAGAACCCGGTCCACGGCCCACTCGGGAAGCGGTCGTTATCGTGGTTCGACTTGTTCGTCATCGCGGGAACGTCGCCGTGGCGACACGCTCCGATAGGTCAACGACCGGGGGACGCGAGACCGCGGCGCGCACATTCCTGTCCGAGCGCGGCGACGGCCGGCGTCTCGATTCGGGCCGCGATCACCGCCACGTTGCCGCACGTTCGTGACCGTGCGTGGGCCTGCGGGACCGGATATCCGGCTCGTGCTTTCAGGATGCGAAAGCGGAGGGACGCGCCGCGGTGCGTGCTGCGAGGGGCGCACAATCGACCTCCACATCGGCGGTTAGAGCCGGCCGTGCAGGCGAGCACGCAGCGTGCGCGACGGGCTTCCGTTGCTCTCGGTGGCAAGCGTTCGTGGCGCGTCGCGCCCTGGCCGGTGCGCGGCTCGTCGGACGCGTGGGCGTCCCCCGACATCATCCGGCTGGTCGTGATGACCGTCACACCGACGGCACTGGCCGGTGCCGGTTGCCGGCGATTGCCCGGCCTCACGACGCTCGCGCGCAGGTGCTGGTGCGCGTCGATCCGGGGCGACCGCCGGCACGACGCCGTCAGGCGCCGGACCGGGCTGACCCCGAGCGCGACATCGTCCGGTCGGCGACCGGGCG
>DATGPD010000301.1:0-2007 GCA_035305285.1 Planctomycetota bacterium | reverse complement strand
TTCGCAACGATATGGGTCCGCAAGGAAGCGTACGTCAAGGCACTCGGCGAAGGACTGAGCCGGTCGCTCCCCGACATCGGGATCGTCGCAGGCGAGGCAGGTCCGGCACTCGCCTACGACCGCAACCCGGGCCATCGCACGGCGCAGTGGCACTTCGTCGATCTCGAGATCGACGAAGCGCACAAGGCCTGCGTGGTCTACGCGGGCCCGCGCCGGGACGTCGTCGTTCGTGCCTGGCGTCCCTGATCGGGACGCGCCCCGGCGCCCCGCGGGGCGATTCGCGCAGCCGCCGGCATTCCTGGGCTATGCTTGGCGTGTGGGGACTGGTCATGATCGCCGCTGCCTCGACTACCGGATCGACGATTCGCCCTCGACGGGCGATCGGCAACGGCCGGTCGCGGGTCGCGCCGCGGGTCGCACCGCTCTTCGCCTCGGCGGCATTGCTGGTGGGCGCCGCGCCGGCCGTCGCCGAGCAGGCAGCGCACCGGGAGCCGATCGGCGCAGGACTCTCCGGCTCCGCACCAGCGCCGCAGGCTAGCTCCCCGGGCGAGGCAGAGTCCGCGCGCCGGGCGCGCGAACTGACCGATGCCGCGATCCGGCACGAGGAGGCCGAAGGCGCGGCCCGCAGTTACGCGAGAGCCTATGCGCTCTACTGCGAGGCCGCTCGCCTCGATCACGCCGATGCGCTGATGCGAATGGGCTGGATGCACGCGCAAGGTCGCGGTCGTCCCCGTGACGACGCGATCGCGAACACGCTGTTTCGCCGTGCCGCCGGCGTGATCGACGGCCACGACAAGCTGCCCGAATGCCTGCGCACGCCCTACGGACCGTTGACCGTGGCGGAGCCGGACCCGGAGCCGGCGCAGCCGACGCACGACCGTCGGCCGCCCGTGATCGCCGTACAACGTGCGCAGCGCCAGCCGGCGCCCGAGGCGAACGCACCGCCGAGGCTGGTGCGGACCGTCACGACGCTGGCGCGCGAGTTCCGGCTCGACCCGCGCCTGGTGCTCGCGGTGATCCGCACCGAATCGAATTTCGATGCGACCGCGCGATCGCCCAGGGACGCCCAGGGACTGATGCAGCTCATCCCGGAAACCGCCGAGCGCTTTGCGGTGCGAAACGTGCTCGACCCGGTCGAGAACCTGCGCGGCGGGATGCGCTACCTGCGGTGGCTGTTGTCCTACTTCCGCGGCGACGTGGCGTTGGCGCTGGCCGGCTACAACGCCGGCGAAGGCGCGGTCGACCGCCATCGGGGCGTGCCGCCCTACGCGGAGACGGTGGCGTACGTGCGGCGGATCCGCGCGCTCTACCCGCACGACCATCACCCGTTCGATGAACGGCTGACCTCGCCGTCGGACTGGCTCCCGGAAACCCGGCAAGCTCGCGAGCGCATCCGTGCGTTGCCCGGCGGGAACCCGCGCGATGCACGCGTCGGCCCGTTGGTCGGCCCGCTGGTCGGCCCGGTCGCCGGCCCGCCGGACGTCAACCGGCGTGCCCGTCGGCCCGTTCTCGACTGATGACCTTCTGCGGTTCGACCTGGCGCAAGGCGGGAGCGACGGCGTTCGTGCTCCTCGCCATCGGCGGCTGTGCGACCCCCGAAGGCGTGCGCTACGGCGAGGTCAGCGCGGTGCCCGCCGCCTACGCGCCCGTCGCGCCGCCGATGAGCATCGGCGACATCGTCGCCGGACTGCAGGCCGGCCACGTTCAGGCCCAACTGGCCGGCGAAATTCGCGAACGCGGCCTGTTCGCCCCGGCGACGTCGGCCGATGTGGACCTGCTGCGCCAGCACGGCGCCGGCACCGAGGTCCTCGAAGCCGTGCAGGACGAATCGGCGTCGCTGGCCGCGGGTCCACCGGTCGTGGTCTCGCCGGCCCCGGTCGTGGTCTCGCCGCCGCCGGTCACCGTCGTGCCGGGTTACGGCTGGTACCCGTGGGTGCCGTTCAGCTTCGGATACTGGTGGTACGACGGCCCGGCCCGGTATCCGCGGCCGTCGTGGCGACATCCCCC
>DATGPD010000300.1:0-2789 GCA_035305285.1 Planctomycetota bacterium | reverse complement strand
CGGACGAACTCGGCGTCGTCCGCCCCGAGGAACTGGGACCGACGCTCGCGCGCGTGCGCGCCACGGGGCAGGTGCCGGTCGCGATGGTGGCGAACGCGTGCGCGACCGCCACCGGGCTCTACGACCCGATCGCGGCGATGGCGGACTTCTGTGCCGCGGAGGGGCTGTGGCTGCACGTCGACGGCTGCCACGGCGCGAGCGCCCTGCTGTCGCCGGCACACCGCCACCTGCTGGCCGGCGTCGAGCGTGCCAGTTCGCTGGTGTGGGATGCGCACAAGATGCTGTGCACGTCGGTGCTGTGCGCCGCGGTCCTGTTCCGCGACGCCGAGGCGGCCGGCAAGACCTTCCAGCAGGACGCGCGCTACTTCCGCAGCGACGTCGACGCCGAGCGCCCGAACCTCTTCCCGCTCGCGATCGAGTGCACCAAGAACGCGCTCGGGCTCAAGCTGTTCGCGGTGCTCGCGTTCCTCGGCGAGCGCGGGCTCGGCGAGCACGTCGCGTCGGCCTACGAGCGCACCGCGCGCTTCCACGACCTGATCGCCGCACGCCGGGGGTTCGTGTGCGCCTACCGGCCGCAGTCGAACATCCTGTGCTTCCGCTACGGCGACGGCGATCAGGAACGCATCCGGCGCCGGCTCCTGGCCGAGGGCCGCTTCCACCTCAGCTCGACGGTCCTGGGCGAGCAGCGCTGGCTGCGCATGGTGGTGATGAACGACGCGACCGACGACGCGACGGTCGAGGCGATGCTGGATGCGATCGCGCGCGCGTGACCCGGTGGGTGGGGCCACCGGCGTACAGGAGGACGAGGCGGCCGCAGGGCGGGCGAGAAGCAGGTGCCACGGGTGGTCGGCACGCGCTGCGCGCGATCCGCGCGGTCGCGGTCGATGTGGCGCTTTCGATGCCGTGAAGAAGGCGGGACGGCAGCGGGGCGTAGGCGCGCGCTACGCAGGCCGGCCCGCGAGCACGCGCGATCCGTCGGTCGCGCAGGCACGGCGGGTGGGCCGCGAGCTTCGTGTGGCAAGCGGCCGGTGCGCTCCGCGGTCCGACGTGCGCGGCGCGCGCCGCGCCGGCTCCGTTCAGTCGGCTTGTTCCCCCTGCCGACACCTGCCAGGATGGCCCCCATGTCCGAACGCAGCCCCGCTGCCGTCGCGCTCGCGCGCAAGATCGAGGACCGCAGCGCGGTCATCGCGGTCGTAGGGCTCGGCTACGTCGGACTGCCGCTCGCGCGCGTGTTCCACGACGCCGGGTTCCGCGTGGTCGGCTACGACCGCGACGAGGCGAAGATCGCCAGGCTCGCGGCGGGCGAGAACTACCTGAAGCACCTCGGCGCGGACCTCGCCGCCCGGTTGCGCGCGAGCGGGCGGTTTACGCCCACGGTCGATCCCGACACGCTGCGTGACGCGGACGCGATCCTGTTGTGCGTGCCGTCTCCGCTCGGCCGGCACGGCGAGCCGGACATGAGCTACATCCACGATTCGACCCGCATGGTCGCGCAGCGGCTGCGCCCGGGTCAGCTCGTGAGCCTGGAGTCGACCACCTATCCGGGCACGACCCGGGGGGAGTGTCTGCCGATCCTGGCGGAGAGCGGGCTCGTCTGCGGCGAACAGTTCTTCCTCGCGTTCAGCCCCGAGCGCGAGGATCCGGGGCGCAAGGACCACGACACGCGCACGATCCCCAAGCTGGTCGGCGGGGTCGACCCGGCGAGCGGCGAGATCGCCCACCGGCTCTATGGCGCCGCGGTCGCCGAGGCGGTGCTGTGCGACAGCGCCGAGATCGCCGAGGCGGCGAAGATCCTGGAGAACGTCTACCGCGCGGTGAACATCGCGCTGGTGAACGAACTGAAGCCGGTGCTCATGTCCATGGGCATCGACATCTGGAAGGTGATCGCGGCGGCCGCGACCAAGCCGTTCGGCTTCCAACCCTTCTACCCCGGTCCTGGCTGGGGCGGGCACTGCATCCCGATCGACCCCTTCTACCTCACGTGGAAGGCGCGCGAGTTCGGCCACCACACGCGGTTCATCGAGCTGGCCGGGGAGATCAACCACGCGATGCCGCGGTTCGTGGTGCAGCGCGTGGTGCACGGGCTCAACCAGCTCGGGCGCGCGGCGCGCGGGGCGAAGGTGCTCGTCGCCGGCATCGCCTACAAGCCGGACGTCGACGACGTGCGCGAGACGCCGGCGGCGGAGATCGTCACCCAGCTCCGCGAACTCGGCGCGGACGTGAGCTACCACGACCCCCACGTCCCGATCTTCCCGCAGATGCGGCGGTACCCCTTCGACTTCGACCTGACGTCGGTGCCGCTGACCGTCGAGCGGGTCGCGTCGTCGGATGTGGTGCTGGTGGTGACCCACCATGCCGCGATCGACTGGGACCTGATCGCCGAGCACGCCCGGCTGGTGGTCGACACCCGCAACGTGATGGCGGGGCGCAAAGTGCGTGGTCTCCTGGTGCCCGCCTGACGCGGGCGGTGCGGGGGGCGGGCGGACGCCGTTCCGCACGCCGGTGAGGGCGGGGGCCGTCGCCTCGGGTGGTGACGGCTGGGTGCTGGGCGGCGGCCGGACCACGTGGGCGCCTGACGAGCGAGCAGACGGCGGGCGCCCAGACGGCCTCGCGGCGTGTCCGGGAGCAGGACCGGGGGCGTCGCGCGCGCCGCGAGCGATGCGACCGAAGCGCCCCGCAGGCTCTCGGAGCCGTTCGCGCAGCGCCGTGGGACGGCGGCGCAAGACGCCGTCCTCCAGGCACTTCGGGAGGGTTCCAATTTTTCGATGTCCCGGGCTTGCGCGGCAGGA
>DATGPD010000299.1:0-3531 GCA_035305285.1 Planctomycetota bacterium | reverse complement strand
GGGGCCGTGCTTCGCGCGGCGCGCGGCGAAGTCCAGCGCTTCCAGACCGACCTCGTCCTCGCCGACGGAACGAAACGCTGGTGGGACATCACCGTCGTGCCGGTGCGCGACGCCCAGGGCCGGCCCGAGCGCCTGCTCGCCACGTCACGCGACGTGACCAGCGAGAAGGTCGCCAAGGAGGCGCTGGAGCGCCGCGAGGCCGAGCTGCGCCGGCAGACCCGGCAACTGACCGCGTTCCTGGAGACCGCGCCGGTGTGCCTGCACCGCCTCGCGCCGGACGGCACGGTCACGTGGGCCAACGAAACCGCACTGACGACCTTCGGCCACGGGCCCCAGGACTACGCCGGCCGGGACTTCGGCGAGTTCCTCGTCGACGAAGAGAGTGCGTGCGACACGATGGCGCGCCTGCGGCGCGGCGAGGCACTGCGTGCACACGAACTGCGCATGCGCTGCAAGGACGGCGCGGTGAAGTGGGTCCTGCTCGACTCCACGTCCCTGCACGAGGACGGCCGCCTGCTGCACACGCACTGCTTCACGCGGGACGTCACCGAGCAGAAGCGGATCGATGCGACCCGCGCCGCGCTGGCCGCGATCGTGGCGACGTCCGACGACGCGATCATCAGCAAGACCCTGGACGGCCGGATCCAGTCCTGGAACCAGGGCGCCGAGCGCCTGTTCGGCTACACCGCGGCGGAGGCGGTCGGCCGGTCGATCGAGTTGATCATCCCGCCCGAGCTGCGCCACGAGGAGCACGAGATCCTCGCCCGCCTGCGCGACGGGCAGCGCGTCGCGCACTACGAGACGGTGCGCGTCGCCAAGTCGGGCGCGCGCGTCGACATCTCGTTGTCGGTGTCCCCGCTGCGCGACCACCGGGGCCGGATCACCGGCGCCTCCAAGGTCGCGCGCGACATCACCGAGAAGAAGCGGGCCGAGGCCGAACTACGCGAGCATCGCGAGCACCTCGAACGTCTGGTCGAGGAGCGCACCGCGGCGCTACAGCGGTCCCACCAGCGCCTGCGCGCCGCCGAGCGCCTCGCGAGCCTCGGGACGCTGTCCGCGGGGCTCGGGCACGACATGGGCAACCTGCTGGTGCCGGTCCGCGTGCGCCTCGAGAGCCTCGGCGCGATCCCGCTGCCGCCTGGCGCGGAGGACGACGTCCGCGCGATCCGCACCTCGACCGAATACCTGCAGCGCCTGGCGAACGGGCTGCGCCTCCTGGCGCTCGACCCCTCGGCGCGACCGGTGCGCGAGACCTCCGAGCTGAGCGCGTGGTGGAGTGACGCGCAAGGCGTGATGCGCACCGTGCTGCCGCGCGCGGTCGTGCTCGCGGCCGACCTGCCCGAGGAATGCGCGGTGCGGATCTCGCGCGCGGCACTCACCCAGGCGGTGTTCAACCTCGTGCAGAACTCGGGCGACGCACTGCGCGAGCGCGGCCACGGCCGCGTCGTGGTGGCGGCGCGGGTCGACGGCGACACGGTGCACCTGTCGGTGACCGACGACGGACCGGGGATGACGCCCGAGGTCCGGCGGCAGTGCATGGACCCGTTCTTCAGCACCAAGACGCGGGGCATCTCGACCGGACTGGGCCTCGCCCTCGTGTACGGGCTCGTGCGCGAGGCCGGCGGCGCGGTCGATCTGCACAGCGAAGTCGGCGTGGGCACCACGTTCACCCTGGCGCTGCCCCGCGCGGAGGCATCGGCCGCCGCCGACCGCGCGCACGGCGGCCGCGCACACGTCGCGCTGCGCGATGCGCGCCTTCGCTCGTTCGCGACCGGCGAGCTGCTCGCACTCGGCTACCGGGTCGAAGGCCCTTCGGTCGCCGGCGTGGCCGACCTGATGGTGCTCGACCGCGCGAGCGACCTGGAGACGGTCCCGGCGTGCGCCGCGATCCTGTTCCTCGGCGACGGCGTACCGCCCGACGCGCGCGTGCGCGTCCTCGACGCGCGGCCCACGTTCGCCGCGCTGCGCGCCGCCCTGCGCCGGATCTCCGCCGAGCAGTTCCCGGCGCAGGTCGGCTCCGCCGCCGGCAAGGGAGAGCCGTCGTGAACGGGACCGCTGCACGCCGCCGCGTGCTGTGCGTCGACGACAACGCCGCCGTCGCCGAGGCGCTGCGCATCAAGCTCGGCCGGAGCGGCCGGTTCGAATGGGTCGGCTGGCTGCCGGCCGCGGACCGGCTGATCCAGCTCGCCGCGACCCTGTCGCCGGCGCTCGTGGTGCTCGACCTCGACATGCCGGGCGCCGACCCCTTCGCGCAGATCGCGGCGCTGCGCGAGCACTCGCCCGACGTGCGCGTCGTCGTGTTCAGCGGCCACGTGGGTCCCGAGCTGGTCGAAAAGGCCCTCGAAGCCGGCGCCTGGGGCTATGCGTCCAAGAGCGACGGCGAAGACGACCTGCTGGAAGTGCTCGACAGGGTCGGCGCAGAGGAGATCGCCCTCTCGCCCGAGGCGCGCGCCGCGTACGACCGCCTGTGACGCGATGGCCGAGCCGACCCGCGTCCTGTGCGTCGACGACTCGATGGACATCGCCGAGCTGTACCGCCTGCTCATCGACGCCGAGCCCGACATGCGCTGCGTCGGCGTCGTCACCGATCCGGCGGACGTGGTCGCGACGGTGGCGCGCACCGGCGCAAACCAGGTGCTGCTCGACCTCACCATGCCGGGTCCGGTCACGCCGCTCTCGGTGATCCGCGCGCTCGCCGAGACCAGCCCCGACGTCCGCGTCGTGGCGTTCAGCGGCTACGACGACGAAGCGACGCAGCACGCCGCACTCGACGCCGGCGCCTGGGGTTTCGTGTCGAAGCACGCGGGCCCGAGCGACGTGCTCGACGCGATCCGTCAGGTCGCGACCGGAAACATCTCGCTTCCCGGGCAGCGGCGCCCCTGAGCGGAAGCGGCCGGCAGCATGCGGCGGAACTCGACCGCGACGGCGCGCCGCGGCCCACCTGCCCGTGAACCAGGGGGTGGCAGCGCCGTGCGACCGGTCAGGCCGCCCGCGCTCGGCGTGCCGCGTTCCGCTTGCACCCTTGCACCCCACCGATCCCGCGCCTCTTCGACCGCCAGCTATCCTGGCGGCGATGGTGGTCCCGACCGATCCGCTCGCGCACGCGCGATCCGAACGACGCAGCCTCTGCGCGCCTTCCGTCGCCGCAGCGCACCCCGCGCCGGCGGCGAGCGGTGACCGCGGGCCCGGGCCGCATCCGCACCAGATGCGCGCGCGACGGCACCCGCCCGCGCCGCGCCCGCACCGCATCCGGCCGTCGGCAGTGGAAAGCGCGGCCGGACGTCCGATTCCGGCGCATCCGTGAACTGGCTCGCCCACCTCTACCTGACCCCGCAATCGCCCGCCGGGCACCTCGGCGCGCTGCTCGGCGACGTGCGGCGCGGTCCGATCGGGCGCGACGTCGTTCCCGGGGTCGGTGCGGCGATCGCGCTGCATCGCCGGATCGACGCGCTGACCGTGGGGCACCCCGCGTTCCGCCGGAGCTGCGCGCGGATCGACGCCGCGCACGGCCACTGGCGGCGCGTGCTGGTC
>DATGPD010000298.1:0-7803 GCA_035305285.1 Planctomycetota bacterium | reverse complement strand
CGAGCTCCGCGAGGCTCTCGCAGATGCGGTCGAGGCACGGCCCGACGAAGGCGTCGGCGACGGTGTACTCCGCGGCGGTGAAGTCGGCCGGCACGCGCTCGACGCGGCCCGAGCCGCCGAGGATCCGGTCGACCGCGGCATACAACAGGCCGGCGTCGGCGGCGAACAGCACCGGCGCGGTCAGCGGTGCCGTGCGCAGCAGGTAGATCGCGACCGGGCCGGTGAGCAGGCCGAGCCAGTTCTGGAAGCGCATCTGCTCGGTGGCGACGCAGTCGCACAACACCTCCATGCGCAGCCGGTCGCCGATCGACGCGGTCATCGCCTTGCTCGCGCTCTCGAACAGGCGCTCCAGCGCGCGGAGCTGCTCGCGCGCGACGCGGTTCGGCTTCAGCAGGTCGACCCGGGCAGCGACTTCGCCGGCCGGGCCGGGCGTCGCGCCGAACGCCGTGCGCTCGGCGGCCGCGTCGAAGTCACCGCCCTCCGACCGGAACAGGTCGAGCAGGACGTCGATCTCTTCGTTGGAGAGGATCTCGTTCACTGCACGTTGAACTTCTTCCAGAGCACGTCATCGACCGAGGCGATGCCGCCGGGGAACAGCGCAGCGGTCAACTCGTCGCGCAGTCGCGCACGCAGCTTCTGCTTGCCGTCGAAGCTGGTGAGCGTCGCCAGCGGCGTGTTGGTCAGCACCTCCATGCAGCGCGAGTACGCGCGGTTCCAGTTGGTGCGCAGCGACTGCGTGACCTCTGCCTCGTGCTTCTTGTCCTGCCGGTACACGATGTAGAAGCTGATCTGCGCGACACGGTGGCCGCGCTCGACCCGCGGGTTGAAGGTGAACTCCCACAGGTCGGGCAGCTCGACCTGTTCCAACTCGGGCAGTGCCGGCGCCGACGGCTTGTTCGCCGCGTGGAACGGAAGCAGGAGCACGACGCCGGCGCCGCCGGCGATCGCACCGACCGCGGCGAACGCCATCGGCTTCCACCAGCCCTTCCTGCCGCCGCCCGCGGGCGGCTGCTTGCCGTCCTTGTCCTCGGCCAAGTTCGTCGTGCTCCGTCGCTGCGTCGCTTATCGACCGCCGCAGCCGCCGCTGTTGACGGCGGGTTGAAAAAGCGAGGTCGGCCCGGAGGGGGCCGCGCCGCGCGTGCGGCGGCCGGCGCGCGGCCGTGCGCCGGTCACTTCTGCCGGGCGGCGCGGGCCTGCTGGCGCGCCACCTTCAGGCGCTTCTCCAGCACCTGCCGGATGGTCTCGACGTCGAGCTCGCCCAGGATCGCGTTGGCGGCGTCGGCGTCCATCACCGTCCAGATCTTGAGCGCCCGCGTCTGGCCTTCTTCGGTCTCCCACCACTTCTTGAACACCGCCGCGGCGTTGCGTGCCTCGACGGCGCCGAGGGTCTTGGCGACCGCCTGCAGGCCCGCGGTCTCGTCCTGTCGGATGAGCAGCACGGTGGCGTGGAACTCGTCGATCTCGGCCTGCAGCTTGGCGCGCAACTGCTCGACCTCGCGCAGCTTCTCCAGCACCGCGTCCTGCCGGTCGGCCACGTCGCGTTCGCGCGCGGCCAGCTCGGTGCGCTGGCGCTCCAGGGCGCTGCGTTCGCGTTCGACCGCGGCGCGCTCCTCGCGCGCGCGGCGCAGGATGTCGTTCAACTCGTCGACCCCGATGCCCGCCTCGATCTGCGGGAACGACCAGAGGCGACCGGGGCGGTACTGACCCTGCCCCATGACGGAGTCGACCTTCGCGCGCCACTCGGCACCCTCCGCGTCGGCCAGCGGCGCAGGCGCGACCTCGCCGTTCGGCGCGGGAGATGCACCCGCGTCGGCGGGCGCGCGCGCCGCGGCTTCGGCGCTGCCGCCCTCCGGCTCACCCGACGCGCCCTCCCTGTTCGCCGCGGGGGCAGCGCCGCCGTCTCCGGCGAACAGTGGGGTACCCTGCCGGTACGGCAGCGGCTTCTCGCGACCGAGGCCGGGGTCCGCCGCCGGACGCGACGTGCGATCCTTCGCCGGGCTCGGCGCCGGCTCGGGCGTCGGCGGCGGCGCGAAAAAGGCGGACAGGACCGGGATGCCGCGTGTCCCCTCGTAGTCGAGCCGCCCCTGCAGCGCGAGCAGGCCGACGATCGTGGCCACGAACAGGACGATGCTGCTGCACGCGAGCATCAGGACCTTCTTCATCGCGCGTCCTCCTCATCCCTGTTTCGTGCCGCCGGCCGCGGCCGGTGCCGGGCCAGGCGCACCAGTTCCTCCAGCTCCGCCTGCTCGGCGGCGGCGACCGCGCGCTGCCACGCCGCGCGCTTGCCGCGTTCCAGGCTCGCGATCGCGAGCGCGGCCGCGCGGCGCTGGGCGTACGCCGCGCGCGCCGCCTCGACCTGCTGCGCCGCCGCGGTGCGCGAGCGCCAGGCGCGCGCGCGCGCGACGTCGAGGCCGCGGCGCAGGCCTTCCGCCAGCGCGCGCGCCGTACCGTCCGCGGCCGACGCGTCGCACTCGGCGAGCATGGCGTCGATCGTCGCCACGCGTTCCTCGCACCGGGCGAGCGCGGACACCGCGTTGCCGAGCGCGCTCTTCGCGGCCGCGACTTCCTGCTGGCGCAACGCCTGCACGCGGCGCAGGCGGAACACGAAGCGTTTCACGATCCGCCTCCCAGCAGTGCCGCGCCCGCGAGCGCGCCGAGCAGCTCGCAGGTCCGTTCGAACGACCGCGACTGACGGCCGTGGTAGAGCAGCTCCTCGATCCGCTCCAGCTTGGCGAGCGCCTCGTCGAGCAGCGGATCGCTGCCCTTGCGGTAGGCGCCGACCGCGACGAGGTCGCGGTTCTCCTGCCAGTGCGCGATCAGCCGGCGGACCGCCCGGGCAGCCGCAGCGTGCGCCGGACCGACCACGCGGTCCATCACGCGACTCACCGAGGCGAGCACGTCGATCGCGGGGAAGCGGCCGCGCGCCGCGATGTCGCGGCTCAGCACGACGTGCCCGTCCAGGTAGCCGCGCAGCGCGTCGGATACCGGTTCGTTGAAGTCGTCGCCGTCGACCAGCACGGTGAGCAGCCCGGTGATCGAGCCGCGCGCCGCCGTTCCGAGCCGCTCGACCAGCGCGGGTAGGAGCGCGAACAGGGACGGCGGGTAGCCGCGCAGCGTGGGCGGCTCGCCGGCTGCCAGGCCGATCTCGCGCGCCGCGAAGGCGAGGCGGGTGATCGAGTCCATGACCAGGAGCACGTCCTTGCCCTGGTCGCGGAAGCTCTCGGCGATCGTGACCGCGGTGAGCGCGCCCTTCAGCCGCAGCATCGGCGCGGTGTCGGAAGTCGACACCACGACCACCGAGCGGGCCAGACCTTCGGGGCCGAGCACGTCGTGCAGGAACTCATTGACCTCGCGGCCGCGCTCGCCGATGAGCGCGATGACGTTCACATCGGCCGAGGAGGCGCGCGCGATGCTGCCGAGCAGCGTGCTCTTCCCCACGCCCGAGCCCGCGAAGATGCCCAGGCGCTGGCCGCGACCGCAGGTCAGGAAGCCGTCGATCGCCGAGACCCCGGTGACCAGCGACTGCGCGATTGGCGGGCGCGACAGCGCCGCAGGCGGCGGTGCGACGAGCGGACGCTCGGGGCCGACCGGCGGGGGCGCGCCGTCGAGCGGCCGGCCGAGCGCGTCGACCACCCTGCCGAGCAGAGCCGGGCCGGTCGGCACCCGCCAGGGCCGGCCCAGCTGCTCGACCACGTCGCGGCATGCAATGCCCTCGCGCTCGCCGAGCGGCATGAGGGTCGCCGCGTCACCCTGGAAGCCGACCACCTCGGCCGGAACCTCGACGCCGCGCGCGGTGCGCACGACGCAGGTGTCGCCCAGGGCCACGCGCAGCCCGCGCACGTGCAGGGCCAGCCCCTCGACCGCGACCACACGGCCGGAGCAGGTCGGCCGGTTCTCGGCGCGCGCCCGGGCGAGCGCCGCCGCGTGCCGGGCGTTCAGCGGCATGCTGCCAGCTCCTTGCGCAGCTCGTCGCACAGCCGGCGCAGCACCTCGCCGGTGTCGTATGCGACCGTGCCGGCGTCGGTCTCCACCCGCACGCTCGCCGGCGCGAGGTCCGGGTCGGCGGCGAGCGACGCGCCGGGCGGCAACGCGTCCGCCAACTCGCCGCGCACGCGTTCCAGGTCGGAGGGGGCGACGAAGATGGTGATCGCGGCGCGCTCGCCGACCACGGCGTGCTGCAGGCAGCGGCGCACCGCGCCGGCCGCGTCGAACGCGCCGTGCATGATCGCGTCGCCGACGACCTCGCGCGCCACCGCGAGCCCCAGCTCGACCGCGGAGGTTGCGACCTGCTCGAGGCGGGCGTCCACTTCGGCGCGCAGACCGGACAGCGCCTGCTGGATCGCCGCGGCCAGCGCCTCGACCGCTCGGCGGCAGTGATGCCGCTCCTCGGCGGCGTCGCGCAACGCGAGCAGGCGGCGGGCGGCGGCGGCCGGCTCGCCCTGCGGCGCCGCGAGCACGCGCACCGCGCGCGCCGCGTGCGGCATCGGCATCCGTACGACGTCGGTGCTCACACCATCTGCTCCGCGGCGGTCGGCGCCTTGATGTCGCCGCGATCCATCGCGTCGCGCACCACCGAGACGATCGCCGCCTGGGCGGCGAGCACGTCGGACAGCGGGGTCGGGCCGAGGTTGTCGCGCTCCTCACGCACCATCTCCGCGGCGCGCCTGCTGAGGTTCGCGAAGATGTTCGCCTCGACCTCGGCGGACGTCGCCTTGAGCGCGACGGCGAGGTCCTTGGTCTCGATCGACCCGAGCACCTTCTGGATCGACTTCTTGTCGAGCTTGGCGAGGTCGTCGAACGTGAACATCTCGTCGCGGATGGCGATCGCGATGTTGGCGTCGCGGTTGCCGACCGCGGCGAGCACTTCCTTGTCGCCGCCGCCCATCGCGTTGAGGATCTCCGCGGCGGCCTTGATCCACGCCTTGGGCTCCGAGCGCAGCGAGGTCAGGCCGAGGTTGCGCACCTTGGCCCGCATCACCTCGAGCACCCGCTGCACGACATCGGGTGGCGTGCGGTCGAGGGTCGCCACGCGATGCACCATCTCCGCGCGGCGCGCCTCGGGCAGGAACCTCAGGACCTTGCCCGCCTTGTTCCGGTCGAGGTGGGCGAGGAACACCGCGGCGATCTGCGGGTGCTCCTCGGTGAGCAGGGCGGCGAGATCCTCGGCCGGCAGCGTCTCGAACATCGCGAACGGCTTCTTGGCGAGGATCTCGTGGTCGGTCTGGCGGCTGAGCTGCTGGCCACGGTCCTGGCCGAACGCCTTCACCAGCACGGCTTCCATGTGCTGCGCGACGTCGCCGAGCGCCATGGTGCCCGCGCGCAGGCGGCGGATCGCCAGCCGGTACGCCTGGCCGATGGTCGCCGGGCTCACCGCCAGTTCCTCCAGCTCGCGCATCGCGCGGGTGACCGACGCGACCATGTCCTCGGACATGTGCCGCATCACGCGCGCGGACAGCTCTCGGTCGATCGACAGCAGCAGGATCGCGACCGCGCGCTCGCTGGTCAGCTCCTGGTCCTTCGCCCGGGCCCGGCTCACGACCGCACCTCGGTGAGCCAGGTCTCCAGCATGCGCGAGACGGCGGCCGGGTCCTCGCTGATCGCCTTCTCGATGTCCCGACGCATCCGCTTGATGTTCTCCTCCGGCGTGAGGTTCTCCTCGGGGACTTCCTCGACCGGTGCGGGCGGCGCAGTTGCCGGCTGATGGGACGCGCGGCGCAGCATGCCGCGCAGGAAGAACAGGACGAGCGCCACGCCGGCGAGCTGCGCGCCCACCGGCAGGTAGGTCTCGAGTCCCACGAGCCAGCCGGCGCCGGCCGACGCGACTGGCAGCGGCAGCTCGGGGAACTTCTCGACGTGGATCGCGAAGCCGTCGCGTTCGGCGTCGAAGCCGACGCACTGCTTGACCAGATTCGCGACGTTGTCGAGCTTCTCGCCGGAGAGCTGCAGCTTCTCGTCGAGCACGAGCGCGACCGAGATGCGGCGCACGTCCGGCGCGAGCTTGCCCCTGCTGGCGGTGCCGGAGAACGGCTCGTAGGTGCGCTCGACCGTCGTGTCCTTCTTGCTCGTGCGCGGAGCCGGCGCGCTCGCCTCGGCCACCTGTGCCGTCGCGCTCGGGTCGCCGGCGGCGGCGACCGCCAGCTCGCTCGAGTCGCTCTTGGTCGTCTTGTCGGTGACCAGGATCGGTGCCTCGGGCACGATCTTCTCCTCGCGCAGCTCCCAGTTCGGGTCCAGCTCGACGACCACCTGGACGCGCGCCTGGTCGGGGTAGAGGCGATCGAGCACCGCGCGCGCGCGCTCGGTGAGTTCGTCACTGCGCGCACGCTGCTGTGCCAGGAACTCGCTGACGGCGACCGAGCCGCCGTGGCGCGCGTCGACCACGTGCCGCTCCTGAGTCGCGGCGTCGACCACGACCACCCGCTCTGGCGGGATGCCGAGCGCGGCGGACGTGGCGTCGAGGGCGGCGGCCGCGATCCGGCGGAACCCCGCGCCGGGCCGCAGGCGGATCAGCACGCTGGCGCGCGGCAGTGCCTCGGCGTCGCCGCTGCGGAACACCGACTGCGGCGGCTTGGACGACGTGACCGTGGCGGCCACGACGCCGTCGATCTGCAGCACGGCACGCTCGGCGCGCGCGCGGTTCTTCGCGTCGAGCAGGTCCTTCCGGGCATCGCGATCGAGGGTAAACCGGCTGAGCAGATCCTCCTCGATCCCGGTGCCCCCGGTCGCGACGCCGGCTTCGAACAGGACACTGCGTGCCTGACCGGCCACTTCCCGGGGCACCGAGACCGTCCGGCCGTCGCGCTCGAACGGCACGTTTGCCTGGGTCAGCGCGCGCACCGCGGCGGCGAGGTCGCGCGGGTCGTCCGCCTCGACGACGACCTGGTAGTCGGGCCGACCGGCGTACCACACCATCGCGGTGAGGCCGATGACCGTGAGAGCGACGACCGCGCCCATGAGCCAGCGCTGCCCGGCGTCGAGCCGGGCCCACACGCTCTTGAACTGGGTCAGGACGTCGAGGAGGAAGCGCGGCATGCGTCAGGCGGCTAGATCGTCGAGCGCGAGAGCGTCTCCCAGGCCTGGAGCAGGCGGTTGCGCACCTCGACCGCGAGGTTGAACGCGACCTCGCTCTTGCCCATCGCGGCGAGCACGTCGTGCAGGTGCACCGGTTCGCCGCGCACCAGCGCCATCGCCTTGTCCTGCGCGTCGGCGCCCAGCTCGGCGACATCGCGCAGCGCGCGGTGCAGCATCGCCGCGAACTCCGAGCGGGTACCGCCTTCGGGTTCGTCCGCAGCCGGCGCCTCGCCCAGCAGGCGCGGGCGGGCCGGGCCGGTGGTCGGCGGGGCGATCGGGCGGAGGCCGTCGAAGCCGGTCATGGCTCAGTCCTCATGCACGGATGTTCTGGAGGGCGGACTGCAACATCGCGCGGTAGGCCTGCATGGCCGCGACATTGGCCTCGAAGCTCCGCTGGATGACCGACATGTCGACCAGCTCGCGGAACAGGTCGACGTTCGACATCAGCACGAAGCCGTTCTCGTCGGCGTGCGGGTGGCCTGGATCGAAGCGCGGCACGAACGGCGTCGTCGTGTCGGCGACCACCCGAGCGACGCGCGCCCCGCCGATGGCCGCGTCATGGTCGGCCCGGCTCAGCGCGTCGGCGAACGAGCCGGCGGGCGCTTCCTCGAGGACGACGGTGCGCCGGCGGTACGGCAGGCCGTCCGCACCGCGGGTAACGTGCATGTTGGCGACGTTCGCGGCGACGATCTCCGCGCGCGCGAGTTCGGTTCGCATTCCCGAGGTCGCGATGTC
>DATGPD010000297.1:0-3654 GCA_035305285.1 Planctomycetota bacterium | reverse complement strand
GTCGCCTGCGTGCACTCCAGCGAGATCCACAGCTCGACCTCGTCGCCGAGGACGTTCTGCGCGATGCCGTAGTCCATGCCGAAGTCGGAGCGCTTGATCGTGAGCCTCGTCTCGAAGCCGGCGCGCTTGCCGTGGAACTCGCCTTCGCCGGTCTTGCTGGCGACCGCGGTGATCGACTTGGTCTTGCCGTGCAGTTTGAGGTCGCCGGTCACTTCGAAGGCGTCGCCCTTGGCGACCACCTTGGTGCTCGTGAACGTGATCGTGGGGTACTGCTTGGCGTCGAAGAAGTCGGGGCTGCGGAGGTGCTTGTCGCGGTCGGGGTTGCGGGCGTCGAGGCTGTCGACGTCGATCTTCAGCTCGACCTTGCAGTTCTCCGGATCGTCGGCCTCGGTGATCGAGCCCTCGACGTGGTTGAACATGCCGTAGAACCACGCGCAGTTCGCGTGCTTGATCTTGAACACGACGCTGCTGTGCACGGGGTCGACCACCCAGGTCGCGTCCTCGGCGGCGGGGGCGGACGGCGTCGAGCGGACGGCGAACCACGTCGCGAGGGCGATGGGTGCGAGGAAGAGGATCTTCATGGTCGTTCGCTGAGAGATGGGATGCGCGCCACAGCGTAGTCGGCGACGCGCGCGCGGCGATCGACGACCGTGCGGGTCGCCGGCGGTCGACGACGGTCGCATCGGATCACCTCCCTGCACTCGCTGCTTCGGCGGGTGCGCGGGAGAAGGGAGGAAGGAGGAGAACGTGGGCCCGCGCCCCTTCGACCCTCCGAGCCGCCGGCGCCTCCACGCGCTCGCCGGCGCGGCCGGGTGCTCCGTAGCAATCCCATGACCTCGACTCCGTTGGCGGCCGACCAGGCCGCGGTACCCGCCGACGCGCACGTCGACATCGAAGCGTCTCCCGGGGGAAGCGACGCGACCCCGGCGTCCTGGCCGTTCTGGCGTCGGCAGATGCTCCGGTTCGGGCTGCTCTACTTCCTGCTCTACGCCTTCGTGCCCGACGGCTCGGGCAACGGTTGGTGGCAACCGCGCACGGCCTCGCGCCCTTCGCGGCGATTCCACCGGCCGACCGGCAGCGGCGAGCATCCGGTGCTCTGGTAGGGGATTCCTCGTGCGGCGAGGTCGGTGCGCGGAAGCGGTCTTGCAATCCGCGCTGGGAGCGTTCGTGCCCGTCTTCAGAAGCGGTTCGTGCGGTCGAGCCTCAACGCGAACTCGACGTGTTCGGCATCGCCGTCCTTCCGCACGTCGCGCACCGCTCCGAACCGGCCGTCGCGGCGCGCGGCCTCGCGGTGTTCCGCGGTCACGAGCGGGTCGTCGGCGAACTGCACGACGCCCGCGTGGAAGCGGCCCGTCGCGGTGAACACGGTGAAGTGCACGTGCGCCGGCTCGCGCCGCGACGGGTAGGCGCCGGGTCGGATCGTGTCGAACGCGAACGAACCCTGCGCGTCCGTGCGTGCCCAGCCGCGCAGGCGCCACGAGTGCGGCCCGGAGCCCGGCCGATCGTAGCGGCCTTCGCGGTCGGTGTGGTAGGCGAACACGACCGCGTCCGCGACGGGCGTCTCGCCGTCGGCGTCGAAGAGGCGGCCACGGAGGCAGAGGGGAGTGCCCAGTTCGTCGGCGGGCGCGATGCGCGCGTGGTGCTCGAGCCGGCTCGGCCGTTCGGCCTGGACGCGGTCGACGGCGACCACGTAGTCCACGTCGTGCGCGCCGGGAGGGAAGACGAACTCCGCCGGCTCCCGCGCGGCGTGCAGTGCGGCGAGCATCTGTGCGACGCTCGCCGTGCGCGGGTCGTAGGTCGCGGTGAAGTCCCGTTGGCCCGGTCGCACGTCGACCGCGAGCACGCCGTCGAGCTGGAGAGCGCCACGCACGGTGGCGGCGCAACCGCCTCAAGGGACGCGTTCGAGCCGGAAGGCGGCGATGTCGCCGTCCGGCGCACGGGACGGCGACGGCGCCGGAGCAGGCTCATGGACCTGGGCGCAGGCGGCGAGCAGGACGAACGCGGAGATCGCGGGACGCGGCATGCGCGCACGACGCGCGGGACGGTGGGGGTGTTAGCCCTGAACGGGAAGGCGGGCAGCGCGCGCCGGCGCTCGGGGGGCGGTCCGGGTCGACGCGCGGATCGGGCAACCTGGTGTGGCGAGTGGGCGTCGTCGAGGCTCGCTACCCGTCGTTCGTCGCGCTCCATCGGCAGATACAGCGCGACGCAGGACGGCCAAGGCGCCGGGCGTCGTGCGCGAACTCGGCAGCCATCACCGCCCGCGGCATCGAGTGCGACGTGCAGGCCAGGGCGTTGCGCAGCGACGGCGATCCGGCTTCACCACGTGCGAGCCCGGGCAACCCGCATGTGCCGGCCTTCGCGCGGGACGCCGCCGTCGATCCGACCCGGCCGCCGCCGGGCGCGGCGCGCAGGGCGCCCTCAGGCGCCTGCCTGCGCCAGCACCATCGCCTGCAGCCAGTCCTTCACCTTCGCCACGTGTTCCTCCTCGGCGGCGAGCGCCGCTTCGAACTCGCTCGCCATGTCGGTCTCGCCGACTTCGCGGGCGAGTCGGGCGAGCAGCTCCCAACCCGCCGTGTCGGTCAGCTCGGCGGTCAGGATCGCGCCCAGACCCTGGGCCAGGGTCGTGCGCGGGTCGGTGACCACCTGCATGACGCCGAGCGCGGCCACGCCGGCGAGGTCGGCGCACGGCGTCTGTACCGTGGGGTCGGCGCCGAGGCGCTCGAGGTGGCGCCGGAGGAGGTCGAAGTGTGTCAGCTCTTCCGAGCGGAAGTCGTCCAGGTCGGTGTGCGTCGGGCCGCCGGACCCTTCCCACGTGTCGACCTTCGCCATGAGCGCCTCGTAGAGACGGGCGCCGGTGCGTTCGAACGCGAGCCGCTCGCCCATCTTGTCGAGGAGCACGTTCGCCTGGTTGCCCTGCAGCGCCTGGAGGAGCTTCTTGCCGGCGCCCTTCAGCGTCGCGGGCGGCGGCATCGAGCCCACCGGCTCGGGTGCCGCGGCGGCGAAGTCGCGGCGCGCGTCGTCGAAGTCTAGCGCCGCTTCTGCGTCCAGCGGGATCTCGTTCGCCGCCTCGAGCATCTGCGCGCCGTCGACGGGCGAGGTCGCCATGCCGGTGCGGTTGCCGCGGCTTTCGATCGCGGCGTCGGTCCTGGTCTTCGGTCCCATGGTCACGCACCTCCCCGCGCCGCGGCCGCCGCGAGCGACGTCGCTTCGGTGCCGGGACGCCACGACCAGCCGGCGGCGACGGTCTCGGTCGGAGAGCCCTCCGAGTTCATGTGGTTGCGGTAGAGCACCGACGGCGAGTCTTCCTTCTCCTCCATGCGGTGGATGAACTCGGTGCCGCTCGCGCGCAGGTCGACCTCGGCGGCGAGCACCTTCCGCACGAACTCGCGGTGGGTGCGGTACTCGATCGGGTCCGGCAGGGTCTTGGGCAGGATCTCGGCGGCGTCGCGCTTCTCGACCTTCTCGAAGGTCTCGCGCGCGATGCGCAGGTGGCCCAGCTCGTAGTCGACGAATCGCTCCCAGACGGCGCGCACGCGCGGGTTCGTCTCCGCCTGCAGGCAACTCCAGTAGTTGTAGACCTCGGCGGCCCCGTGCAGCAGCCACTTCTCGAGCCAGGTTTCGCTCGGATCGATGATCGACTCGTACTGCGTGACG
>DATGPD010000296.1:0-5321 GCA_035305285.1 Planctomycetota bacterium | reverse complement strand
CGGCGAAGTGCGCTGGAACGGCGAGCCGGTGCACGCGCTGCCCGTGCGGCGCAAGGCGAAGCTGCGCCACCAGTCGATCGGCTTCGTGTTCCAGTTCTACCACCTCATCCCGGAGCTGACCGCGCTGCAGAACGTGCTGCTCGGGCAGATGATGTTCCACACGCCGCTCGCCTACCTGCAACGGCGGCAGGCGATCCGCGCGCGCGCCCTCGCGCTGCTGGAGGAGGTCGGGCTCGGCCAGCGGCTCGACCATCGCCCGGCGGAGCTGTCCGGCGGCGAGAAGCAACGCGTCGCGATCGCCCGCGCGCTGATCGCGGAGCCGCGCGTGATCCTGGCCGACGAGCCGACCGGCAACCTCGACTCGGAGACCGCGGACGGCGTGCTGTCGCTGCTGTTCGAGATCAACCGCGAGCGCGGCATCGCGTTCGTGCTGGTGACGCACAACGAGGAGCTGGCCGCACGCTGCGACCGCATCGTGCGCCTACGCGACGGCCGGGTGGTCGGCTGACGATGGCGCGCACGAGCCGGCGTCAGCGGGTCGGGTCCGGCGCGGGCGCGCGCCGCGTGAAGATCCCCGCGGTCCTGCCCATCGCCTGACATGTACCGCTGGTTCCTCGCCTGGCGCTACCTGCTGCAGCGGCCGATCAACCTGCTCGGGGTGATCGCGGTGACCCTCGCCGCGTGGGCGCTGGTCGTCGTCGTGTCGATCTTCTCCGGCTACATCGTCGAGATCCGCCGGCACGTGCACGCGACCACCGGCGACGTCGTGGTCAACCGACTGCCGGTGGAGTGCTCGTTCGCGCGGATCGCCCCGGTGCTGCTCGCCGACCCCAACGTCGCCGCCTGCGCGCCGCGTATCACCTGGCCGGGGCTGCTGCACCCCACCGGCGGCGTCCCCGCGGCCGCCGCGCGCCCCGACTCGGGCGAGGACAGCCGGTTCGTGCACCTGATCGGCATCGACCCGCAGGCCGAGCTGGCGGTGTCCGGGCTGCGCGCCTGGCTGCGCGCGCCGGAGCGCCCCGAGCTGCGCGTCGCCGAGGCCGAGCTCTTGCGTCCCGCCGGCGGCGACGACGACCCGGTGCCCTCGATCCTGCTCAGCGAACGGCGCCTGGCGGTCGAGGGTCTGCAGCCCGGCGCGCGCGTCGACGTCACCTGCACCCGGCTCTACACGGAGCGCACGCAGTCGGTCGAACTGGAGACCGTGCGCCTAGCGGTGCAGGGCGCGTTCGGCGCCCGGTTCGTGATGTTCGACGCGACCCACGCGCTGGTGCACATCGACACGATGCGCGCGCTGCTGCGCATGAAGGTCGAGGACGCGTGCAACGAGGTGGTCGTCGCGCTGCGCGACGAGAGCACCGCCGTCGAGACCGCGGCGCGCCTGCAGCGCGCGCTCGCCGATCGCCTCAGCGTGCGCGACGTCGGCGTCTACACGTGGGAGGAGACCAACGCGCTCTTCCTGTCCGCGGTCGACCACCAGCGCTCGCTGTTCAAGCTGATCCTGTTCGTGATCATGGTCGTCGCCGCGTTCCTCATGTTCGCGACGCTGTCGATGATGGTCACCGAGAAGGTGCACGACGTCGGGATCCTGACCGCGATGGGCGCGACCCGCTTCGGCGTGTTCCAGGTGTTCCTCGCCTGCGGCCTCGCGATCGCCGCGACCGGCGCCGTGCTCGGCGTCGGCGTGGGCTGCCTGACCGCGGTGAACCTCGACGGGCTGAACACGTGGCTGCGCACGACGTTCGGCGTCGACCTCTTCCCCACGCGCATCTACAACCTGGAGCACGTGCCGTTCGACCTCGACCCGGCGTGGCTGCTGCAGGTCGCGGGCATGGCGCTCGGGGTCGGCGCCGTGGTCTCGGGGATCCCGGCCTGGCTGGCGTCCCGGCACGACCCCGTCGAGTCGCTGCGCAACGAGTGAGCGCCCGGCCGCCCACGCGCGGGCGTGCCCGAGGCGAGGCCGTCGAGGCCTTCACGTCCGCCCCGGATCCCGACCGTTGCCTGCGACGGGCGCGATCGCGCGATAGCCGGCGCGGCCCCGCGCGCAGCCCTGCGCGGATGCCGGACCTCCGCCGTCCCCGTCCGCGCCGGGCCGAAGCGGTCGCGCGCCGCGGACGCCGCCGGCTCGTCTTCCGCGCCGGGCGTCCGACCGATGCCGGGCGTCGCGCGCCGGACGCCGAGTCGCGCATCGAGCCTCGAGCCGAGCAAGGTGCACGGTCGATCTTGTCGGCGTGCACGAGGTTCCGGTGCCACCCGCTGCGCCCGGCGCTCGACCGCGCTACGCTGCGCGCGCCGTGCGTCGTCTCGCCACAGCCTCGATCCTGCTCGCCGTGAGCGCGTGCACGACCGCGACCGGTGCGGCGGTGCAGCGCGGGGCGGGGAGGGCGCTGGGCGGCCTCCGCCGTGAAGTGCAGCAGACCGTCGCGACCGGCAACGCCGGCCGACTCGCCGGCCCCGACCTCCGGCCGATGGTGCTCGACCTGCGCGACGGGATCCGCTCCCTGCCGCGCACGCTGCGCCTCGACACGCCCCCGTTCGCCGACCACCACTCCGCCGTCCGGCTCGCCGGCTCGGACGGATCGTGGCAGCCGAGCACCGTGCTCAGCCGGGCGTTCGGCAAGCTTCCCTGGTGAGCCGCGCACGCGGCGCTCGCGCGCCCGCCGTGCGCCGCGTACACGGAGGCGATGCTGCCCTTCGCCGCTGCGCGCCGTCGCGCCGCCCCCCGGGTCGCCGCTCTGCTCGTCGCGCTCGCCGTTCCCTTGCCCGCCCAGGACGCCGCGCTGCGCGACCGGCTGCGGCAGCACGTGGAGGTGCTCGCGTCACCGGACTTCGCCGGACGCGGCACGGGACAGCACGGGTTCGAACGCGCCGCCGCCTACGTGAGCGAGCAGATGGCACGCATCGGGCTCGAACCCCTGGGCGATGACGGCACCTACCGACAGGCCGTGCCGTGGACGCGGGTCGAGGGCGACCCGGCGCAGTGCCGCGTGCGCGGCGAGGCGGGCGGCGAGGTCGTCGAGTTGGCGCCCGGGCCGGACTTCGCCGGCCGCGTGTGGTTCGACCAGGACGCGACCGGCGCGCCGCTCGACGTGCGCGTCCCGGCGGACGGCGACGTGGCCCTGGACGCGGAGGAGGCGCGCGGCAAGGTCTTGCTCGTCGAGCTGACCGGCGCCGACCTCGACGCGCGCTTCGCGGGCCCGGACGGCGCGGCGGCCTGGACCGCGCTGCAGGCGAAGCTGCGCGCGCCCGGGCCCGCGGCCGTCCTGTTCGTCGACGACGCGCGCGCGCGGCGCCTGGGCGGCCTCGAAGGCACGACCGCCCCCGGGCGCGGCTCGCCGACGCGCGGTGCGGAGCGGCGGCCGAACGAGCTGTTCGTGAGCCGCGCGGCGCGGGACCGGCTGCTCGCGCTCGGCGCCGGCGCGACGGTGCGCGTCGCGATCGTCCTGCGCGAGGCGCCGGCGCCGGCGTGCAACGTCGTCGGCCGCCTGCGCGGCGCGGACGAAGCCGCGCGCGACGAGCACGTGGTGATCGGCTGCCACCTCGACCACCTCGGGGTGAAGGACGGCGTGGTCTACCCGGGCGCGGACGACGACGCGTCGGGGACCGCGGCGGTGCTCGCGCTCGCCGAGGCGCTCGCGGCGGCGCCGGACCGGCCGCGGCGCAGTCTGGTGTTCGTCGCCTTCTGCGGCGAGGAGGTCGGCCTGCAGGGCAGCCGGCACTTCGTCCACCACTGCCCGGTACCGCTTCCGTCGATCGTCGCCGAGCTGCAGCTCGACATGATCGGGCGCAGCGAAGAGGGCGCGCACGAGACCAGAGAGCAGAACGCGAACTCGCTGCACCTCATCGGGACGGAGAAGCTGTCCGCCGACCTGCACCGCCTGTGCGTCGAGCTGAACCGCGCGGCGGGCGGCTTCGCGCTGGAGTGGGATCAGGAGGACGTGTTCTGGCGCAGCGACCACGTCAACTTCGCGCGCATGGGCGTGCCGGTCGCGTTCTTCTTCACCGGGTTCCACGCCGACTACCACCAGCCGACCGACACGGCCGACAAGATCGAGTGGGACAAGCTCGAACGCGTGACCCGCTACGTGCAGGCCGTCGCGCGCCGGCTCGCGGACGACGAGGAGCGGCC
Source organism: Planctomycetota bacterium (assembly GCA_035305285.1). GTDB lineage: Bacteria > Planctomycetota > UBA1135 > UBA1135 > UBA2386 > DATGPD01. Next base: position 1,195 of record DATGPD010000296.1, on the reverse strand, counting down.
GCACGTCGACCAAGCGGCGTGGCGCAAGCACCGCGAAGCGCTGCGCGGGCCGGTCGAGCCGGCCGCGCCGCTGCGCCGGTAGCACGCCGGAGCCCTCACGCCGGCTGCACCCGCCCGCGCGCCCGGGCGCCGGCGAACGCGTGCGCCGCGGTCGCGGCGAGCACGATCGCCCCGCCGAGCCAGGTGCGCGGGTGCGGGTTCTCGCCGTGCAGCAGCCAGGTCCACACCGGGTTGAGCACGGGCTCCAGCATGAGGAGCAGCGAGGCTTCGAGCGCGGGCACGGTGCGCAGCCCCTTGCTGAGGCAGACGTAGGCGAGACCGATCTGGAACACGCCCAGGTACAAGAGCAACAGCACGTCGGCGGCGGCGACGTGGCCGACCGGGAGTGCCGCGGGCAGGGCGACAGCGAACGCCAGGGCGTTGCCGAGCACGAGCGCCTGCGGCGTCGCGTCGCGGCCGTGTTCGGCGTGAGCGCGCGCGAGCATGCGCAGACCGAGCAGCGTCGCGGACCAGCCCAGGCAGCTGCAGCTCGCGAACACGAGGCCGAGGCGCGGGTCGGGCGCCGTGCGCGTCGCCGTCTCCGGCGCACTCAGCAGGCAGCCGTAGCCGACCGCGAGCGCGGCCATCAGCGCGAGGTCCCGCCGGGTCACCGCCTCGCGCAGAAGCCACGGCGCCAGCAGCAGCACGAACAGCGGCGCCAGGCTCTGCGTGAAGATCGCGGTCGCCGCGCTCGCGTACGTGTTCGCCAGCACGAAGCTGACCATGGTCACCGCGTAGCCCGCGCTCACCAGGACGGTCGGCAGGTCCGGCCGGCGACGCGCCGCGGGCAGGACCGCGAGCAGGAACCGCGCGGCGACCGCCGAGCGGAAACTGGCCCGCTGCCAGCCGGTGAGCGACAGCGCCTTGATCGCGGCGCCGCCGGTGGAGAACAGCAGCGCCGCGAGCACGAGGAGCAGGCGCGAGGTGCGCAAGCTCATCGGCAGAGGGCCGCGCCGTGCGGCTGCGCGATCCGTTCGCGCTCGGACACCGAGGTCGCCACCGCGCGCCGCCTACGCCTGCGGGAACTCGTACGGCCGCAGCGCACGCGGCGGCCCGAGCACTTCCATGGCGATGATCGCGCGCGCGGCGTCCCTCGGGTCCAGCAGCGGAATCGCCGGGGCGGTACGCGGCGCCCCGCGCCGGGACACCTCGAGCT
>DATGPD010000295.1:0-4185 GCA_035305285.1 Planctomycetota bacterium | reverse complement strand
CCGACACGTGCTGGGCGAGGGCGTAGCCGTCCCACGAGGTGTCGGCGAAGTGACCGCCCAGCTCCTCGCGCTTGGCAAAGGCGATGCAGTGTACGAGCCCGTCGATCGGTCCCACCTCGCGCTGCACCGCGGCGAAGAAATCGGTGATCTGCTGTTCCTCGGTGACGTCGCACGGGGCGAGGAACGGCCGCTGCGGCAGCTCCTCGGCGAGCTTACGCACACCTTCTTCCATGCGATCGTTCTGGAAGTTCAGCGCGAGCCTGGCGCCGTGCTCGGCGAGCACCTGGGTGATGCCCCAGGCGATCGAGCGCTTATTGGCGACGCCGAGGACGACGACGGTCTTGCCGGTCATGAGGGCCATAGGTTCAGCTTCGTTACCGTCCGTTGCTCGTGAAGCAAGGTCCGGTTCGGCGCACGTCGGTGCGGCGTCGGGACGGTCCGCGTGATGCTAGCGGCCCGGGCGGGGCCGGGGACCGGCGTGCTCAGCGGTTCGCCGCGATGTGCGCCACGAACTCGGCTACCGCGGTCGACAGCTCGGTCGGCGGCTCGAGCCGCGCCAGATGGTCGGCGAGCCGCTCGGCGCGCGCCCGGTCGCCGTCGACCGCGGCCCGCGCGAGCAGGTAGAGCGTCTGTCGCCAGGGCTCCGGGTCGGACCGGCTGAGCGCGAGCGACAGCCAAGGCAGCGCCGCCGCGGCGTCCCCGCGGCGCAGCAGTTCGACGCCGCGCTCGACGCCGCCCTCGGCCAGACGGTCCTGCACCGCGATCCACGGGCCGCCCGTGGGCACGAGTTCCAGCGCCGCGGCGACCTCGCCGCGCAGCTCGGCGAGCGCCGGCTCGAGCGACTTCGGCAGCCACGGCAGCCGGTCCAGGCGCGCACTCGCCCCGGGGAAGTCGCCCGTGTAGTGCGCGAGTACCGCGGCATCGAGCGGCCAAAGGCGGACCTGCGTCACCGCGCACACGACCGCCGCCGTCGCGACGAGGCCGAACACCATCCGGCGCACGCGCCGCCCGCCGCGCGCGAAGCGTTCCCGTTCGGCGGGATCCAGTTCCCAGCGCAGGAGCTGCGCGATGCGGCGCGAGTCGGCCGGGTGGCGCAGTGTTCCCCGCTCGGACACGCGCGCGCCGAGCTGACCGACGCGCCGCAGCGCCTCGACGCAGGGCAGGGCGCCGCCGAGGGCGGCCGCGGACAACTGGTCGGCCTCGTACTCGAAACGGTGCGCGATGACCCGCAGCAGCACGAGCGCGAGTACCCCCACCGCGCCGAGGACCATCGCCGTCGTCGTCGTGTCGGCGTCACGCAACGCGAGCCAGAACGCGTGGAACGAGAACAAGGGCACGAGCACGAACACCAGCAGCAGCAGCCCCGGGTGGCCGGCGCGCGCGTGGCCGACCTCGTGCGCGACCACGCCGCGCAGGGCGACCTTGTCGAGCAGCGCGATCAGCGCGTCGGTCAGCACGAGGTAGCGCGGCCACGGCAGCGGGCCGACCATCGCCGCGTTCGCGATGCGCAGGTCGGTGCGCAGCACGAGGATCGCGCGCGTCGGGAAACCGAGCGCCCGGGCCGTAGCGTGCACGTCGGCGACCACTCCCGGCGGCAGCCGGCGCGAGGTCGGCAGCAGCCAGCGGAACAGCAGGGGCAGCACGACGCTGAGCAACAGGATCGTGCCGAGGAACCCGATCAGGTGACCGAGCGCGGTCGACGTAAAGAACACGTGCAGCCAGCGCAGCTCGCGCGTCGCGTCGGCGATCGCCGCCATCATCGCGACCGGCAGCACCACCAGCCAGACGAAGGCGATGTGCCCCGACGAGGCAGGCAACCCGATCCCGCGCCGCGCGCCGAGACGCAGCAGCGCGCGTTCCGCCTGCCGGTAGCTGACCTCCAGCACCAGCAGCGGCAGCAGTACGACGACGAGGTACTGGAGCGACGACGCCCCGGCCCAGGCAGTCGCGACGGCGGGGAGGTCCCCGGCGAGGACGATCGCGGAATAGATCGCGGGGACGCTGAGCGGCAGCAGGCGCAGGGCGAGCGTCAGCCCCCGGCCGACCCCGAGTCGGGTGCGGCGCCGCAGGACCGCGGTCACCCACCACACGAGGAGCCACGGCACCGGCAGGAGGAGGCAGTACGGCAACAGCTGCGCTGCGCGACCGGCACCGGGCAGCGTGTCGCCGAACTGTTCGCGCAGCACCAGGACCGCCGCGCCGAGCAGGAACGTGAGCGGCAGCCCCACGCGCGATCAGTGGTCCTTGCGCCGATCGGCGCCGCGGCGATCGCCGTTCGATTCGAACGCGGCGCGCACCAGCTCGGCGAACCGCGGATCGCCGCGCACCGCATCGAGGTCCGGATCGGCTTCGAACAGCTTGCGCTCCAGCATGTGCGACGGATCGACCCGGCCGCTGCGCATCAGCTCGACCGCACGCTCCAGCTCGGCGAGTGCGGCTTGCCTGGCGCCCGCGCGCGCCAGGCAGCAGGCGGCGTTGTAGTAGTACACCGGCCGCAGCTCGGCGCCCGCCGTCTCGGCGCGCCGCAGCATGTCGACGTGGATCTGCGCGGCCTGCTCGTACTCGCCGAGCGTGTAGTGGATGTCGGCCAGTTCGTAGCGCAGTGCCGCACGGCGGGTCGCGTCGATGCTCTCGTCCTCCGCGTCCCTGGTCACCTGCGCGATCCGTGCGTCGATCAGCGAACGGTCGCCCCAGTGCGCGAGCAGGAACGCGAGGTTCTGCCGCACGGCCTGCGGCTCGAAGTCCTCGTCGGTCGCGGCGGCCTTCACGCGCTTGACGACCTCGTCCGCCGGCGGCTCGGAGAACACGTCGCGCAGCGGGAACGCGAGCCCGTGGCGGTCGGACTGGCTGAACCAGTCCGGCGTGTCGAGCAACAGCCGGAGGAGCAGCTCGCCGACGAAAGGCTGCAGCGCGCGCAGGTCGTCGTACTGCCCGCGGTAGATCATCCCGCTCTTCCCCGCGCGCTGCAGGAACCCGATCGTCACGTGGGTGACGACCGCGTCGAGGCCGCGGGCCTCGTGCCGGTTCTCCGCGGTCCGCGCGCGGCGCGCGCGCTCACCGACCGCCGCGAGCGCCGGCCCCCCGGCGTCGAGCACGGCGGCGACCGCCGCTTCCAGCAGCTTGGGATCGCTGTGGTCGGACGCCAGCCAGGCGTCCAGGGCGGCGCGTGCCGGGTCACGTCCCGCTTCTTGCGCAACGGCGAGCGCCGCGGTCGAAAGGAAGAGGATCGCGCGGCCGAGCGGCATCGCCCCCTCTTGTAGCGCACCCGGCGCGCTACTCGCAAACCACCCCGGGCACGGCCTCCGGGTGCGCCGCGAGGTCCAGCAGCCGGTTCGCGACCGCAGCCGGGGCGAGCCAGGTGCTGCGGTCGGCCGACGGCATGGCCTCCCGATTGGCCGGAGTGTCGATGATCTCGGGGGCGAACACCCGGACCCGGACTCCCGCGACGCGCAGCTCGACGTCCAGGCACTCCGCGTAGGCGTGCAGCGCGGCCTTGGCGGCGCGGTAGAGCGCCATCCCGGAACGCGGCGGGGCGAGCACGGCGCGTGCGCCGACGAAGACCAGGGTGCCGGCGCGCCGACGCTGCATCGGCAGGACGACGGCGCGGGCGAGGGTGTGGACGCTCGCGAAATTGGCGCGCCACAGGTCACCGGCGAGCGCCGACGACTCGGTACCGAGCAGGGCGGCGGCGAACGCTCCTGCCGCGGAGACCAGCGCCGCGACCGGTCCGAGCGAATCCTCCGCGCCCTTCACGAAGCCGCTCGCCGCCTCGCTGTCCTCGCTGTCGACCACCCCGACGAGGTGGCGTGACCGCGGTACTCCGGCCTCGGTGAGCGCTGCCTCGACGCGTGCGACCTGCCACGGGCGGCGGACGACGGCAGCGATGCGCGCTTCGCGTCGCGCGAGCTCCGCGAGGAGCGCGGATCCGACGTTCCCGGTCGCGCCGTGCACCAGCACGACCTTGTCACGTAGAGATGCGTCCACGGCGTCGTCCAGGATGTCGCGTCAACGGGAGGAGGAACCGACGCCGCCGTGGACGTGCCGGAGCGATTGCAAGCGACATGCCATCGGGCAGTGCGGTGGAGCGTGCATGTCTGCTCGGGTGGCGCGCGACACCGTGCCTCAGAACTGCACGCGCACGGCCTTGCGCTCCTGGGCGTCCTCGACCTCGAAGTACTCGGCCTT
>DATGPD010000294.1:0-6403 GCA_035305285.1 Planctomycetota bacterium | reverse complement strand
AACGGCGCGTGTCCGGGTACGTGCTCGGTGAACAGCGTGTGGCACGACGCGCACAACCCGGCGTCGCGCACGTGCGGTCCGTGCTCGACGAGGTAGCCGGTGTGCATCCGCATCGGCTGCGCCGCGGGAGCAGGGTAGGGGCCGAAGATGCGGTGGTCGGCGGCGATCGCCGGCCGGCCCGAGAAGGTCGCCGCCGTGCCGAGCCCATCCCGGCGGATCTGATGGCACAACGTGCACGACACCCCGTCGAGCGCGAGCGGGTCGCGGTGCACGTCGCGCACCGTGGGTGGCTCGTGCCGGGCGAGCACCGCATCGTGGTGCGCCATCGGTGCGTGGCAGCGCACGCACAGGGTCTCGATCTCCGTGCGCCGCTCGGGCGCGGCGGCGACCTCCTTGCTGACCTGCGCGCGCCAGTACGGGTCGCGGAACGAGTTGGCCATCATCGTGCCGCTCCACGTCGTGAACGGCGACACGTCGTCGCCGGTGGCGTTCCACAGCGCGCGCGCCTGCGCCGAAGCCGAGTGGCAGGTCGCGCACGCCTGCGCGGTCAGGAAGTGGCGGTCGGGTCCGACGAGCTGCGCGGCGGGAAGGCACGCGCAGAGCGAGGTCACGAGCAGGGCGGCCGCACGCAGCATGGCGGCCATCACACGCACGGCGCTCGCCACCGGCAACCGACCCGCGGCATTCCTGCGCGCCACCTCCGCGTGGAACGCCTGGACTTGCCCGCGCTGCCGCGCACGACCGACCGGTGACGGCACGGTGCGGAAGAGCGGCGTGGCCCCCGGCTTGTCTAGTTCCTGGCGCGGCGGATCCGCGTCCGCGTAGGTTTCCGCCCATGCCCGCTGTCCCTCGCTGGCCGCGGCTCGTCGTCGCATACCTCGTCCTGCAAGCCGCGATCATCGCCGGTTGGTGGGTAGCGCTCTGGCGGTGGCCGAGGCGCGCGCGCCGTTCGTTCCGGCGGGTTGGCCCGAGGGCGTGGTGTTGTCGTTCTGGCTTGCGGACTTCGTCGTGCTGGTCGGCGGCTCGATCGCAGCAGCGGCAGCCGGGGCGCGCGGGCGGTCCTGGGCGCGTGCCGCGCTCACCTGCGTCGCGGGCGGTGCGCTCTACGCGACGTTGTGGTGCATCGCGACCGGTGCGATGGGCCTCGGCTGGCTCTCGGCGGGACTCATGCTGCCGTGTTCGGGCGGGACGCTCGCCTGCTGCATCGCAGTGTTGCACGGCCGATGAGGCTCTATCGCCCCGCCCGTGCGGCAGCGCCCGCGTGTAACCTCACGAAGACCGCGCTCCAGGCGAGCGTGTTCTGGGCGGTGTTCCTGTTCCTGGTCCCGTCGTGGATCCTCGCGCTGGAAGACGCGGTCGGGATCGCGCGCTGGCCGGGAGACCGCGTACTCGGCGGCGCGGCCTTCCTCACGTGCAGCGCGCTCGGGCTCTGGAGGGCGGAGCGACGCTCGCGCTCGCCGGCCGCGGCACGCCGTTGCCTTGCGACACCGCGCGGATGCTCGTCGACCGCGGTCGGTACCGCTTGGTACGCAACCCGATGGCGGTTGCCGGGATCGGGCAGGGGCTGTCGGTTGCGTTGTGGTCCGGCTCGGCGACGGTCGCGCTCTACGCGGTCGCAGGCGCGCTGGTCTGGCACGTGGGAGTGCGTCCGTCGGAAGACCGCGACCTGGAGGCGCGCTTCGACGACGCCTACCGCCGCTACCGCGCGGCGGTGCCGCTGTGGTGCCCACGGCCCGTACGCAGGCGCGGGGACGGACTCACGCGGGCCTAGCGGTCGTCGAAGGCGCACGGGAACGGCCGACTGACGCGCAAGGTGCGCAGCCCGTTGCGTGGTCACACGGTCCATTGCCCCGCTCGCGGGTGCGGGTCGCCCCGCTCCGTGCTGCGCAGGCGGTGTTCGGCATGCGCGCACCCCGGAGTGGCAGTACCGCCGCGGCAGCGTCGGTGACCGGCCGTGGTCCCGGAAGAGCGGCTCCTCCGGTGCCGCCACGCACGGCGGCTGCGAGACGGCCGCGGCGCGACGGCGACGACGGCTGCGCGACGCGGGAACTAGGCCCGAACGGGTGACGGTGCGCTGCCGCACCCGCTCCCTCTCCAGGCCCCGATCCGCGCGCCAAGCCGCGCGCGCCTTCCCTGCTGATCCCTCTGGACACGTCGCATGAAGACCCTGACCTGTCCCCGTGTCGCCCTCCTCGCCGCGATCGGCCTGCTCGCCTTCCCGCTCGGTGCGCAGCCGCCCGGTCCGACGCCCCGGATGCTCGCCTGCGCGACGTCGGAGCCATCCGAGGCCGCGCGGGCCGCGGACGCATTCACCCGGTCCGTCCTCCGCGGCGTCGAGGTGGCCCGCACCGTGCGGCGCGCGGCCGACGCCCTGCGCTGGCACCGCAAGCTCGAAGACGCCGCCCGAACCGCCAGGGCCGAGGGCAAGCCGATCGTCTGGGTGCAGGCTCTCGGCGAGCTGCGCGGCTACACCTGAAGCGCGGCGCAGAGCTTCCGGGGCGTGACCCTGGGCGATGAGGAGGTGCTTGCGACCCTGCGCGACCGGTTCGTCGTCGGCTGGCACAACATCTGGCGCGAACGGTGGGTCGGAGAGTCGCACGGCTACTCGCGGGCGCAGTCGGCGGTCGGAACGACCAACGGCGCGGGCGGCCGCAACATGCAGATCTTCGTGCTGTCGCCGGACCTCGTGGTGCTGCACGCGCTGCCGGGGTTCTGGCACCCGAAGGACTTCCTGCACGAGTTGCATTTCGCGCAGGGGCTCGCCGCAGTATGGGCCGATCCGAACCTCAACCGCGCGCAGAAGGACCGCCTGTTCCGCACGGTGCAGCGCGCCGAGGTGGGATTCCACGGCGAGGAGACGGTCGCGCGCAGCGGCTGGCAGCACTTCGACGCGCACGCCGAACGCGCGCGTCTGCGCCAGGGTGCGCGCGACACGTTCGCGATCCCCGTGTGCGCCGGGGACGGCGACGCGGCGATCGACGCCGCGCAGCTCAAGCCGATCAACGTGCTCGTGCACGAGCGCATGGCCGAGCAGCCGTTCGTGCCGTTCGCCGAGTTCGACGTCGAGGCGCTGGTCGACTACGGCCGGCCCTTCTACGACAACAACATGGGACGCGACCACGGCGTGAAGCTGCCCAAGCCGCCGCCCAAGAGGTCGTACCGTCATTGGCTGTGAGCCAGCCGCGCGCGTCACCGCGTGCGCGCGCGCACCAGCTCCTCCAGCGTGCGGAAGGCGCGCGCGGCGTCTTCGTGCCCGCCGTCCTCGCCGTCGTGCAGGCGCGGGCCCGGATGCACCCAGACGATCCGGCCATCGCGGTCGACGAGCACGCTGATGCTCGTCGCCACCTGCGGCGCACCCCGCTGCCACAGCTCGCGCAGCTTCTCCCAGCTCGGGTCGACCGCGAGGAAGCCGTGGAAGCCGACCGCGGCCGCGGCGCGCCGGATCTGCTCGTCGGAGATCGCGCGCACGGGTTTGGGGTGGAACACGCCGACGACCGCGAGCCCGGCGCCGGCGTGGCGCGCGCGCAGCTCGTCGAGCGCAGGCAGCGAGTCGGCGCAGAACGGGCAGCCGCTGGTCCACCAGCGCAGCAGGGTCAGCTCGTGGTCGGCGAACGAGAACCCGTCGAGGAAGCGCATGCTCCCGAACGCGCCGAACGGCTCGCCGACGAGGCGCGCACCGGCGCCGGGGAGCTGCACGTCGAGCCACGCGAGGCGGTGGGCCCACCCGGGCGCGCGCGCGTCGCCGCGCAGGCGGGCGCGCAGCGGATCGTCGGGGTCCTTCGGGAAGACGCCGCTGCCGGCGTGCACGAGGTTGCGCGACGGGATCAGGCGGCCCGCGAAAAGGTCGGGATCGGCGCGCATGCCGCGCCGGGTGCGCGCGCCGCGCGCATCGATGCGCGGATGGGCGAGGAGCGGCGCGAGTGCGGTGCGCGCATCGGGAGCCTCGGCGTCTGCGTCGAGTTCGGCCGCGATCACGAACGCGGCGCCTTCGGCGAGCCCTCCCGTGCGCCCCTGGTCGTCGCGCATCGTCCCTGCGGGCCTGGGTTCGACGTAGTCGACCCAGAACCCCAGCGCACCGGCGTCAGGCCGGCGGTCGTCGCCTCGTGGTCCGTCGGACGTGGGCAACGTGATGAGGAGGTGGAGCGTGCGTCCGCCGACTTCGATCGGCACGTCCACGTGCATCGCCGGCGCCGGGCGCGCGCTCGTCGGCTCGCCCGCGTCGGGTACGTCGTGCCGCCGCTGCGGGCGGAAGGTGCGCACGTCCGCGGTGCGGATCGGGTACCGGGAGAGCACTGCCATGCCGCGGTGGCGACCGCCGCGCGTGCGCGGCTCGCCGGCGTCGAACGACGAAACGAACGCGTGCGGGTAGTCGATCGCCGCGACGTCGCCGTGGGCGACCGCGAGGTAACGCGCGCGCAGCGCCGCGAGGGCGCGGCCTTCCGCGTCGTCGTCGAGCGTGTGCAGGACGAGCACGTCGGGACGGACGCGCTGCACGACTTCGGCGATCGCCTGCGCCTGCGCGGAGCGGCCCCCTTCCAGCTCGCCGGTCTGCGCGCGGTGCAGCGCGACCCGGAGGGTCCCGATGCGCACCCGGGCCGGAGTGTCGTCGCCCTGAGCCGGCGCCGGCACGGCGAGCGCACCGGTGAGGAGGAGCGGGAACCAGGGTGCGTGCGGCGGCCGCATGGCGTGATGGTAGGGGCCGCCCGTGGGTCGGCGGGCGCAGGCTCTGGCTCGCGGCGGCGACGCGCGGCTCGGCCCATTCCGTGCGGTGCCGGTTCCCGGGCCGACGGTGCCGTGGAGGCGCTCCCGTCGGCACGAGCGGGTGGGCGGACCGGTTGCCGTCCCGGGCTCGCAGGTGGCACCCGCCCGGAACGCCGGGCAGAGGCACCGGTCCGGCGCGAGGCTCGCGACCGGACCCGAGCCCCTCTGCGACGCGGAACGTCGCGCGCTCGGGGCGCGCTCGCGTCCGCCAAGGCGTCGTCGCGAGAACCCGCCGCGACACCACCCTGCCGCGGAAGGAAACCGACAGCGCAGCGGACGACGCGCTGCGCGCGAGGCCCGGCCGCCCCGCGCGCTTCCGCGCCTCAGTCGATCTTCTTCGGCTGCTCGGTCTTGCCGGCCTTGCTCTCGCAGCACTCCGGCGTGGCTTCCTTCTTGGCCGCCTCGCAGCAGCCGCCGGCCGCGGGCTTCGCCTCGCCCTTGGCGCCCGCCTGGCAGCAGCCCGACTCGGCCTTGCCGGTCTCGCAGCACGCGCCGCCCTGGTCGCTCGGGACCGCGTTCGCCATCGGAGCGTTGCCGCCCGACTTCTCGGGCTTGGCGTCACCGCTCTTGTCGCCCTTCGCGTCCTTGGCGTCCGCCTTGGGTGCGACCTTCGCCGCCATCTCGTTCGCGTGCGCGCTGAACTTGGTCATGCAGTCCTCGCAGCACAGCTTGACCAGCGTCGTGCCGTGCATGACCGGAACCGCGCTGGCGTCGAGGTCGTGGCCGGACACCGGGCACTTGGTCGCCGCGTAGTCGGCCGACTGCCTGGCGAACGCCGCCTGCTGGACCTTCGCGATCGCAGGCGCCGGATCGGAGGTCAACTTGTCCTCACAGTTCGGGCAGCACAGCTTGACCAGCGTGTTGTCGACGACGACCGACACCGCCTTGTCGCCGAGCGCCTTGCCGCTGATCGGGCAGGTCGTGAGAGCGTAGGTCGCGCTCTGCGCCGCGATCACCGCCTTCTCCTTCTGCGCGATGTAGGACTTGGGGTCCTTCTCGACCTTCGCCTTGCACTTGTTGCAGCACGTCTTGAACGTGTGCCCGTCGACCTTGAACGTCTTGATCGACCCGTCGAGCGGTTCGTCCGACACGATGCACGTGTCGATCGGATAGCCGTCGGTCGTGGTGAAATTGGCCGGCTTGGTCTCGGCGCCAGGCTTGGCGGCATCTTGCGCGGGCATGGCGACGCCGAGGGCGAGGACGCAGGCGAAGGCGGATACGAGTCGCTTCATGAGGCTCCTTTGGGGTAAGGCTCAGGATGCTAGCGCCGGGGAATGGGCCCGGCGAGGCGGCCGGGCCCGCGCGTTGAGGGTCGGTAAGGTTGCCCGGCGCGCTCGTGCACCGAGGGGATCGCGCCGCCGGAGACGACCACGCTGCCGGGGGGCGGGTCGCTCGGTGCTCCGCGCTCGTGCGCGTGACCCCCGTGCGGAACGTGTCGCGACCGACGACCGGCTCGCAACCACACGTCCGAAAGTCGGACGCCTCTCCTTCGCGGAGACCGGAAGGTCGACCCTGCCGCGCGCGCGACGCCGCGGCTTGCCGCGCCGGCTCACGCGCGCAGCGTCTCGTACGCCTGCTGCACCTCTCGGAACCGCGCCGCGGCCTCCTTCGCGGCTTGCTCGCCGAGGTGCGCGTGCCGGTC
>DATGPD010000293.1:0-9808 GCA_035305285.1 Planctomycetota bacterium | reverse complement strand
GCCGAACTGGCAGAGCCCACGGCACGCACCGGCGAGATCGGCGCCCACGATCGCGGCCATGCCGAGCGCGAACAGCGCGTTGCCGACGTTGTGCCGGCCGGACACCCCGAGACGCACGCGCTCGAGGCGCGTGCCGCGCAGCAGGGGCGTGAACGAGCAGCGCCCGCGCTCCTCGGTGACCTCGATCGCGCGCAGGTCGGCGAACAGGCCGCTGCCCACGCTCAGCACCTCGACGCCCTCGCGCACGCCGCGGCGCACCGCGTCGGGCACGTCCTCGTGCACGAGCACCGTGCCGCCCGGGTGCACGCGCGCGAGGTAGCCGGCGAACGCTTCCTCCAGGTCGCGCTCGGTCGGGAAGCAGTCGAAGTGGTCGTGGTCGAAGTTGAGGATCGCCGCGCCGAACGGCCGGTAGTGGAGGAACGAGCGGTTGAACTCGCACGCCTCGATGACGAACAGGTCGCTGTCGCCACCGTGGCCGTTGCCGCCCAGCTCGGGGATCTCGCCGCCGATCAGGAACGATGGGTCGAGGCCGGCACCGCGCAGTGCGGCGACGGTCATCGCGGTCGTCGTCGTCTTCCCGTGGCAGCCCGCGAGCGCCAGCGTGCGCTTGCCCTCGCCCAGGCGCGCGACCGCCTCGGCGTAAAGCAACGGCTTGAACCCGCGCCGCTCGCACTCGGCCAGCTCCGGATCGGTGCGCGGTACGGCGGCCGACACGACCACGTAGCCGTTCGCGCCGTGGATGTTCTCGGGGCGGCTGCCGATCCACACGCGGATGCCCTCGCGCGCCAGCGCGTCGGTGGTCTTGCTCGCCGCCGCGTCACTCGCGGTCAGGTCGGCGCCGATCCCGTGCAGCAGGCGGGCGAGGCCGGACACGCCAGCGCCGCCGACGCCGATCAGGTGGACCCGCCGGGTGAAGAGCTTCAAGTCAGTCAGCCTCCATCGCGGCGAGGTCGGCGAGGATCCGCGCGCAGGCGTCCTCCGGCACGATGCCTCGTGCGCGGTCGCCCATCGCACGCAGCCGGTCGGGATCGGCGAGCAGATCGGCGAGCAGCGCGGCGAGCGCCGGCGGGTCGAAGCGCGTCTGGTCGACGACCAACCCGGCACCGGCGCGCTCCAGCACCTTGCCGTTGTGCCACTGCTGCCGGTCGCGGTGGTACGGATACGGCACGATCACCGCCGGTCGGCCGGCGGCGATCAGTTCGGCGAGCGTGCTGCCGCCTCCGCGGCACACGACCAGGTCGGCCGCCGCGTACAGCGTCGCCATGTCGCGCGCCAGCGGGCGCACGATCGCGCGCACGTCGCGCGGGCCTTCCTCGTAGGCGAGGCGCACGGCCTCGTCACGCTCGAGTCCGGCGAGGTGGATGACCTGCAGCGGCCGGCGCAGGCGGGCGACCGCCGCGGGCACGACCTCGTTCAGCACCGCGGCGCCCTGGCTGCCGCCGAACACGAGCAACACGGGCACGTCGTCGGCAAGCCCGAGGTCCTGGCGCGCGCGGGCGCGCTCGCAGGCCCCCACTGCGGCGCGCAACGGCGTGCCGGTCACGACCGCGTGCGGCAGCGGCCGTGCGGCCGGAAGGCCGAGCCACACGCGGCGCGCGAAGCGCGCGAGCAACCGGTTGGCGCGGCCCGGGACCGCATTCTGCTCGAGCAGGCACACCGGGACGCCGAGGCTGCGCGCCGCGACCGCGACCGGGACGCTCGCGCGGCCGCCGGTGCCGATCACCAGGTCGACCGCTTCCTCGCGCAGCATGCGACGCGAAGCGAGCGCCGCGCGCGCGAGCGAGAACGGCAGGCCGAGCCCGCGTGCCACCGGCAGTTCACGCGCCGGCAGGTCGCTGCCTTCGAGCAGGGCGCGCTCGGCGGGCCGCCCCTCGGTGAGCACGATCGCCTCGCGCCCGGATGCGCGCAGCGCGCGGGCCAGGGCGAGCGCCGGCACGAGGTGCCCGCCGGTGCCTCCGCTGACCAGACAGACGCGGCTCACCATGGTCGGCGCATCGATCGCATCATCCATGCCGCGCCCCGGCGGCGCGACGGCTCCACGCCGCGGCCGGCTCGCGCGAACGGGGTGCGACGACCGGACCCGAGGGCACTTCAGTCCTCACCCTGCGACCGCGTGCGCGCCGGGATGCGGATCCGGGTACCGGGCTTGAGGTTCTTGGCGTTCAGCCCCGGATTGGCGTCGACGATCTCCCGCCAGCGCTGCCGGCTGCCGAGCTTCGCGAGCGCGATGGTCTCGAGCCGGTCACCCGGCTTGATCTCGTACTCGGCGGACGCCGACGGCGCGGACGACGCCTGCGCAGACGAGGCCTGTGCGGGCAGCTTCAGCTTCGAGCCCGGCTGCAGGTTCTTCGGGTCGATGCCGGGGTTGGCGCGTCGGATGTCCTCCCACGCGCTCCGGCTGCCGAGGTGCACGCGGGCGATCGACTCCAGCGTGTCACCGCGCTTGACGACGTACTCGCGGAACGCGGGTGCCGGCGGCGCCGCCGGCTTCTTGTTGTCGTCCGTGTTCGCGCCCGCACTCCCTACCCCGTAGAGCGGTTCGAGCTCGAAGCGCGACGTCGGGGCGGGGTCGCTCTCGCTCGTGTTCAGGAACAGACTGCGCAGGTGCTTGACCGTGTCGACGTCCGGAACGCGTTGCGGCTCGCCTCCGACCACGGGCTGGTCGGCCGCCGGCGGCGAGCGCAAGTCGACCCCGACGCTGGACGCGGCGGTGCCGTCGGGCGGCAGCGGATCGCCGCCCCACAGCGCGACACCGAGGATGAGGAAGATTACGACGCAGAGGACGTAGAGACCGTAACGTTCGAGCTGGCCCATGGCTGTTCAACCTCTCCTGCCGACAGGAGACGGCGCGGCGCGAGTCCGCGCGGCATTGCCGAGGACGCCGATCGCCGACATGCAGAACAGGAGGTTGGTACCTCCCGAGCTGACGAACGGCAGATCGATGCCCTTGGGGGGAATGACCCCGGTGACGACGCAAAGGTTCATCGCCGCCTGGAAGCAGATGGCGAAGGTGAACCCGAAGACGAGGTAGCGCGCGAACGGGTCGGCGGCGCGACCGAGCAGACGGAGGCCGCAGACCGCGATCGCGGCGTACGCGGCGAGGGTCAACGCGCAGCCGAGCAGGCCGAGCTCCTCACCGACGATCGCGAACACGAAGTCGTTGCCCGCCTCGGGCACGTGGCCGAGCTTCATCGTGCCCGCGCCGATGCCCTTCCCGAACAGGCCGCCCGAGCCGAGCGCGTGCAACGACTGCTGCACCTGGAACGACGGCGTCCCGGCGAAGAAGCCGGCGAGCCGGTTACGCACGTAGTCGAGCTGCAGGGCCGCGAACGCGAACGCAACCAGGGCCGGCACGCCGAGCACGGCGAACCAGCGCAGGCGCACGCCGGCGACCAGCGCGATCGCGGCGCTGGTCAGCAGGGCGAGGAACGCGTTGCCCATGTCCGGCTGCAGGGCGAGCACGCCGGCGAGCAGGGTGCCGGCGCCGAGCAGCGGTAGCATGCCGCGCCGGAAGGTCACGATCTCGGGACCGGCGCGCTGCACCGCCGCAGCGCAGAACACGATCAGCGCGAAGCGGGCGAACTCGACCGGCTGGCCGCCCCACGGCAGCCAGCGCCGGGCGTTGTTGACCTCGCGCCCGAACAACGCGGCGATCAGGCACAGCGCGACGCAGACGAGGAACGCCGGCGTCGCGAACCGGCGCAGGAGGCGCAGGGGGACGAGCGCGAACGCCAGGAAGCCGATCGTGGCGACCGCCAGCTTCCCGCCCTGCGCCTTGATCGCGAGCAGCACGCCGCGCTCGGGGCCCTGCACCGACACCGCCATCACCAGCCCGAGCCCGCACAGCGCGGCGACCGCGGCGAGCACGACTTCCAGCGCGCGCGGGCGCGCCTCGGCCGGGGCGACCGCGCCGACCGACTCCGCCTCCTTGACGGTGAGCGCGCCCGCCATCAGCGCACCTTGAACAGGGCAAGGCTCGACATGGCGAGCAGGCTGGCCACGATCCAGGCGCGGACGACGAGCCGCGACTCCGGCATGCCGCCGAACTGGTAGTGGTGATGCAACGGTGCGCAGCGGAACACGCGGCGCCCCCGCGTCTTGAACGACAGCACCTGGACGACGACCGACAGCGCCTCGACGACGAACACGCCGCCGACGACGACCAGGACCAGCTCGGTCCGGCTCACCAGCGCGGCGTAGCCGAGCGCGCCGCCGAGGCCGAGACTCCCGACGTCGCCCATGAACACGAGCGCGGGCGCGGCGTTGAACCACAGGAACGCCAGGCACGCGCCGAGCAGGGCACCGAGCATCACGGTCAGCTCGCCGGCGCCCGGGACGTGCGCGACGCGCAGGTAGCCGGCCAGCTCGGAGTGGCCGACGAAGTAGGTGATCCCGGCGAACGCGATCGCGGCGATGGCGACGCAGCCGGTCGCCAGACCGTCGAGGCCGTCGGTCAGGTTGACGGCGTTCGCCGAGCCGGTCAGCACCAGGATCGCGACGAGCAGGAACGGCAGCCCCCACCACACGTGCAGCGGGATCGCCACGTCGGCGAGGAACGGGACGTAGAGGTGCGGCCCCCCGCGCGCCGCCTCGAGGCCCGCGGGCCCGAGCAGGCCGGCGGCGACGATCACCGCGCCGATCGTGAGCAAGCCCTGCTTCCGCCGCGCCGAGATGCCGTTGCGCGCGGTCTTGAGCTTGGTCCAGTCGTCGAGCAGCCCGACCCCGGCGAACCAGACGACCAGGAACAGCCCCCACGCCGAGAACCGGTTCGGCCCGTCGAACCGCATGCACAGCACGCAGGAGACGAGCATCGCGCCGACGATGAACAGGCCGCCCATCGTCGGCGTGCGGTCGCGGTCCTTGTGCAGTTCCTTGAGGATCGGCGAGTCGCTCTTCTGCGTGTCCTCGCGCGCGCCGATCCTGGCGAGCCAGCGGATCGCGCGCCCACCGAACGCGATGCCGAGGCCGAACGCGAGCAACGCGGCGAGCGCCGCGCGGAAGCTGATGTAGGCGAACAGCCCGGCACCGGGCTGGCGGCCGATCAGGTGGTGGAACAGCTCGTAGAGCAACGCAGGGTCACGAGGGGACGATCACGGCGAGGTCGGTGCGCGGCGCCGCCGCGGTGCGCGCGGCGAGCGCGGCGAGGAGGGAATCGACGAGGCGGTCGAAGCCGATGCTGTGCGATGCCTTGCACAGCAGGCGGTCCTTCGGGCGGAGCACGGCGAGCAGGCACTCGAGCGCCTCGCCCTGGTCGGCAGTGCGCAGCACGCGCGACCGCGGCATGCCCGCGGCCTCGGCGCCCGCGGCGATCGCCGCGGCGGCCTCGCCGACGGTGATCAGCAGGTCGATCTGACGGCGCGCCACCTCGCCGCCCAGCTCGGCATGCAGGTCCGCGGAGCGCGCTCCCAGTTCGCGCATCTCGCCGAACACCACGACGCGGCGGCCGCTGCACGGCAGCCCGGACATGGCGAGCAGCGCGGCGCGCGCCGACGTCGGGTTCATGTTGTAGGTGTCGTCGAACACCTGGACGTCGCCGGCCTCGCGGCACTGCAGGCGCCTCTCGGTCGCCGGCATCTCGGCGAGCGCGGCGAGCACCGCGTCGAGGTCGGCGCCGAGCGCGTCGGCGGCGGCGATCGTGAACAGGGCGTTGGTGACGTTGTGCGACCCGAGCAGCGGGATGGTCACCGGCCGACTTCCCTGCAGCAGGAACGACGTGCCGAGGCCGTGGAATCGCACGTCGGTCGCGAACCAGTCGGCCTCCTGGCCGACGCGCACGAGCAGCTTGCGCCCGGGGGCCGCGGGCAGGAGGTGGCGTGCCGTGCTCGGGTCGTCGCCGTTCAGGATCGCGACGCCGTCCGGCGGCAGCGCACGCAGCAGCGCGGCCTTCTCCGCGGCGACGCCTTCGAGCGAGCCCAGCCCTTCGAGGTGCGACTCGGCGATGCAGGTGACGATCGCGACGTCGGGCTGCGCCACCGCCGCGAGGGTCTCGATCTCGCCCGGGGCGTTGCTGCCGATCTCGACCACCGCGGCGCGCGTGCCGGGCGCGATCTGGAACAGCGACAGCGGGACGCCGACGGCGTTGTTGAACGAGCGCGGCGAATGGACCGCCGGCATGCACGCCGCCAGCGCGCGGCCGAGCATGTTCTTCGTGCTGGTCTTGCCGCACGACCCGGTGATCCCGACGACGCGCACGCCGGGGTGCGCGCGCCGCCACGACGCGGCGAGCGCGAGCAGGGCGCGCCCGGTGTCGTCGACCTCGACCACGAAGCAGCCGCGCGGGACGGTGAGGGTGACCGGCATGTGCGCGACGACCGCACCGACCGCGCCGGCATCGAACGCGGCGGCGAGGAACTCGTGGCCGTCCCGCTGCCCGCCGCGCAGCGCGACGAAGCAGTCTCCGGGCCGCACCTCGCGGCTGTCGACGACGGCGCGCTGCGCCGTCGTCGCCCCGGCCTTGCGCAGGACACGACCTCCGGTCGCGAGCGCGATCGCGTCGGCGCGCAGTCGGAAGGCCAGGTCGCGGCGCATCATCGCCGTTCCCCGAGCATGACCGGAGCGGCCCGCGCGCCGCTCTCGAGGCGCTGCGCGAGCGCCTCGGCGGCGACCTGGGCGTCGTCGAACGGCACGACCGAGTCGCGCATCAGCTGGTAGGTCTCGTGCCCCTTGCCGGCGATCAGCACCGTGTCGCCCGGCTGCGCGTCGTGGATCGCCTGCTGGATCGCCCGCGCGCGGTCGACGATCCGGTAGTACGCGCAGGCTACGTCGCCGACGCCGGCCTCGATCTCGTCGAGGATCCGCTCGGGGTCCTCCGAGCGCGGGTTGTCGCTCGTCATGTAGGCGACGTGCGCGTAACGGCTGACCGCGCGCGCCATCAGCGGGCGCTTGGCCTTGTCGCGGTCGCCGCCGCAGCCGAACACGACGAGCAGGCGCCGCTCGGAGAGCTGCGCGAGCGTCGCACACACCTTCTCCAGCGCGTCAGGGGTGTGCGCGTAGTCGACGAACACGCGCACCGGGCAGCGCGACGGGATGCGCTGCAGACGGCCGCGGACCGGCGGCGCGGACTCCAGCGCCTGGGCGATGGTGAGGTCGGAGAGGCCGAGGGCGACGGATGCGGCCGCCGCGGCGAGCGCGTTCTGCACGTTGTGCAGCCCGGGCAGCGGCAGCATCAGCTCGACCCGGCCGTGCGGCAGGGTGAGCTCGAAGCGCGTGCCCTGCAGCGTGGCGCGCACGCGCTCGGCGCGGATCATCGCGTCGCGGTCGTGGCCGAAGGTGATCGTCTCGACGCCGGGCGCGATCGCCTCACGGATGATCCGGCTCGCCGGATCGTCGAGATTGAGGCACGCCGAGGCGCCGCGCGGCAGCATCTCGAACAGCGCCGCCTTCGCCGCGGCGTAGGCGCGCATGCTGCCGTGGTAGTCGAGGTGATCCTGGCTGAGGTTGAGGAACACCCCGGCGCGGAACGTGACGCCGCGCACGCGCTGCTGCACCAGCGCATGGCTGCTCACCTCCATGACGCAGGCGTCGAGACAGCGGTCCACCATCTCGCGCAGGTAGCCGTGCAGGCGGGCGGCGTCCGGTGTCGTGTTCGATGCCGGCAGGCGCCGGCCGTCGAACTCGTAGGCGATGGTGCCGAGCAGCCCGACCTTCCAGCGCGCGGTCTCCATGCAGGACCGCAGCAGGTGGGTCGTCGTCGTCTTGCCGTTCGTGCCGGTGACGCCGACGACCGGCAGCGTCCGCGACGGATGCCGGTAGTAGAGCGCCGCGACGTCGGCGACCGCGGCGCGGACGTCCCTGACCACCAGCACGGGAACCGGAACGTCGAGCGGGCGGCCGGCGATGACCGCGACCGCGCCGCGCGCCACCGCGTGCGCGGCGAACGCCGCGCCGTCGTCGCGCGTGCCCGGTACGGCGAAGAACAGGTTGCCGGGCCGGACCTCCGCGCTGTGCGTGGCGAGCCCGTCGATCGCGAGCTCCTGATAGCGCTGCACCAGCACGGGGTGCAGCACCTCCCGGATCGCGGCCAGTCTGAGGTACCCCTGGCTGGCCGCCAGCCCCGACGGAAAAGCAAGTTCTGTCATCACCGCCCTGTCGTGGATTCGGCGGAGGCGACCGTCCTCCGCACTCGTGACGCGGCCCTGACCTGCTGCGCCCGAACCGCTTCGCCCGCCGCCGCATCGCCCGGAGCCAGGACTCCGAGCGCGTGCAGCAGCAGACGCGTCGCGGCGGGCGCAGCATAACGGCCGCCGTAGAAACCTTCAGCTCGGTCTTTCTGAAGGACACAGAATGCCAGGTAGCGCGGCGCCGAAGCCGGCGCGAAGGCCGCGAACGACGCCGTGCGCACTTGACTGATGCGATCGACCGACGTGCCGGTCTTGCCGGCGACGACGCCGGGCGCGACGCCCAGGCGCTCGAGCAGGGCCGCGACGTGGCGTCCGGTCGCGCCCTCGCGGTCGCTGACCACGCCCACCATCGCGGCGGTGATCAGGTCGAGTTGCTCCGCGGACAGGAACGGTTCACCCGCGGGCTGCTCGGGCGCATGGAGCGCGATGCGTTCACCGTCCACCTCGACCGCGTCCAGCAGGCGCAGGTCGCGCGGTTGCCGTGCGAGCAGATAGAGGTACGCGCGCAGCATCTGCGCGGGCGTCACCATCAGCTCGTAGCCGAAGCAGTACGAGGCGCCGGTGTAGAACCAGAACGCACGCGGCGGGAGCGCG
This sequence comes from Planctomycetota bacterium, assembly GCA_035305285.1. Classification (GTDB taxonomy): domain Bacteria; phylum Planctomycetota; class UBA1135; order UBA1135; family UBA2386; genus DATGPD01. The sequence continues at coordinate 1,094 of DATGPD010000293.1, read as the reverse complement.
GCGAGATCCGTGCGGCAGCGGCCGTTCGCCTCGTTCGGCAGGCCGAGCCCGGTCGGCTGGCCGAACCGGTAGTAGCGGACGTACTCCTCGAGCCCTTCGACCCCGGTGCGCAGGCCGACCTGCACGGCGCCGACGTTGCTGCTCTGGATGAGCACCTCGGCGGGCGTGAGCCGTCCGCACGCGTGGTCGTCGTAGATGCGCCGGCTGCCGCGCAGCGAGGGATCGGGCGGGCGCACGCGCCAGCCGCGCCCCGGCGCGCCCTCGGTGCAGTCGAACAGATCGCGGTGCCAGTCGATGACGCCGCGCCGCAGCGCGACGGCGAACACCAGCGGCTTGACGACCGATCCCGGTTCGAACTGACGCTGGGTCGGCGTGAACGCGGCGACGCGCGGGTGGCTGCCCTCGACGTACGACGCCATCGCCAGCACGTTCCCGGTCGCGACCTCGGCGAGCAGCAGCGCCCCCCAGCTCGGCGCCGCGCCGCGGTCGGCGATCGCCTGGTCGACGGCGGCCAGCAGCTCGGCATGCGCCGCGCGCTGCAGGTCGAGGTCGAGGGTCGTGACCAGCGAACCGGGCGGGCGCGGCGGCACTTCGTTGCCCGTCCAGTAGCGCTGCTTGCGCGGCCCGACGTGCACTTCGCGTCGGCCCGGGACCCCGCCGCGCAGGCCGTCGATCGCTTCGAGGCGCGTGCGGATCTCGCCCGGGCGGTCGCGCTCGGCGATGAAGCCGACCGGACCGACGCACGCCTCGCCGCCCGGATAGGAGCGCTCGTAGCGCGTCCGGTAGTGCAGATGCAGCGTCGGCCAGCGCGGATCGGCGGCGAGCGCGCTCAGCGCTTCGACCGCGGCGGCGCGGCACACGTCGTCGGCGACGAGGAAGTCGGCCTTCACCGTCACGGACGCGGTCCGCTTGTCGGTCGCGAGGCGCGCGGCGGCCCTGGTGCCGGCGCTCAGGATCCGGTTGCGCAGGACGGTGCGCAGCTCGACGCGCCGCGCCGGATCGGCCGCGGTCCCGTGCAGCAGGCAGTCGGCGAGGTCGCCGGCGAGGTCGGTCGCCCGCCCCGCGAGCTGCGTCTCGGCGTCGCGACCCGGGTC
>DATGPD010000292.1:0-2653 GCA_035305285.1 Planctomycetota bacterium | reverse complement strand
TCCGCCGCGCTGCTTGATCCCGCCGAGGTACTCCGGGAGGTTGCCCCACTCGGCCACCTCACCCGGACGCTCGGTCACCTCGACCCCGTCCTCGGTGGGTGCCTTGGCGGCGTCCTGGTTGCGCGCGTTTGGCGAGTCCTGCTGGTTGCCCTTCGGCTCCCTGCCGTCCTGCTGCTGCTGCTGCTCCTGCGGCTGGCGCACCATGTCGGGCGTCGCGTTCTCCTGCCGCGTCCCCGGTTGCTGGTTGCGCCGGCCCTGCTGCTCCTGCTGGTCTTGCTGGCTCTGCCCCGAGCCATCGCCCGGATTGTCGCAGAGCCCGCACTCCTCGAGTTGCTGGATCAGCTCGTCGATGCCCTGCTGCACGCGCTTGTTCGCCGACCCGGCGTTGTCCAGCATCTTCTCGATGCCCTCGACGCTGCGCCGCAGCGCCTCGCCGGTGGCCTTGCTCGCGTCGCGCTCGAGGAGGAGGCGATCGATCTCCTTCATCTCCTCCGCGACCTTGTCCGCGATCTGCTTGAGCTGCTGGCGCGGGTCGGGGGTGAGCTGGGCGGACGCGGATGCGCCGAGCACGAGCACGGCGGTCGACAGCAACAGGAACCTGGGCATCGTTTCGGCTACTCCGGTCACGACTTCGTCCAGCGAGCCCGGACGACGTGAGCAAGATAGCCCCCCGGGCGCCGCGGCCAAGTGGCCTGCCGGCCGGCCGGCGGCGCGGGCGGGTCTCGGAGCGGGACGGTGCGGGCAGGCTGCCCGGGCGACGCGGTGGCCGCGTCCGGGTTCACGCATCGACGCCGGAGACCGCGGCCTCCGCGGCCACGGACTTGGCGGGACGCGGCGTGATCGTGCGCGGAGCGAATCGGCGAGGTTCGCCGTCGTCGCCTGCGCCGCCGTCATCCTCCAGGATGTGGGGCGGCGTCGGCTCGAAGGGCACGGAGACGAGCACCGAAGGCTGGTGCCAGGAGATCGGCACGTCGACGAACACGCGGTCGAACCCGAGCGCATCGATCTCCAGGAGCACGAACGCCTCGTCGAGGTCGCGGTCGGACTCGATGATCGCGAGCCCGGCCTGATCCTCGAGGAACCCCAGGTCGGCGTCGCCGAGAAACGCAGAGTCGAACAGCACGCGACCGGTCTCGTCGGTGAACAGCCACAGGTCCGGGTCGCCGGCCGGCACCGTGCGCCGGCTCCACTCGTGGTAGGCCTCGACGGGGCGCACGCCGACGCCTTGCCATACGCCGTTGGTCTTCGGGTCGTAGACCTCCACCTCGATCTCGACGTAGCGCGGGGGCTTCGGAGTGATGACGACGGTGCGGCGCGAGCTGCACGCCGCGGCAGTCACGGCGAGGATCGCGAGGATCGACGCTCTGGGGACGAACATGCGCATCGCTGGAGCGAGAAGCATGCCGCGCCGGCGGGCGTGCGGGGACCGGCCTGCCATCGGCGCTTGCGCGCGCCGCGGCGCGGGCGCACGCCGGGCCGTGTCCTGTCCGCGCGACAATCGGTCGCTGCATCGCGACGGCGGCGGCCGGCGGAGCCATACGCAGGGACTTCAGGACCTTCAGCGGAACAGCCGGCCCTGACCCGCCCCCGACGCGATGCGCGCCAGGTCCGGGTAGGTCGCGAGCAGCAGCTCGGGCACGGCGACCTTGCGGCGTTCGACTGCCGCGGTCAGCTCCAGCGCGAGCTTCATGGCCTTCCCTTCGAAGTGGTTGTTCGCGACGACCAGGGTCGTGCGCGCCCGTGCGACGATCTCACGCAGGCGCAGCACCACGTCGTCGACCTCCGCGGCCGAGTAGTTCCAGTCGTACAGCTCGTCGCGCTCGGCGTCGCGCCGGCCCCAGGCTTCCGCGTTGCGCCCGTGCAGGCGGAAGTAGGCCAGGCCGCCGTCGTCGATGCCGGGAAACGCCGGGTCGAACCAGCCCGGACGCGCGGGGTAGTCGAGGTGCACCAGCGAGGCACCGCGCTCGCGCAGGAACGCGAGCGCCTCGTCGCTCTGCCAGGTCGCGCTGCGCACCTCGACCGCCACGTGCGCCGAGGGCGCGAACGTGTCGACCACGCGCGCGAGCCAGTCGCGCCCGCGCGCCCCGGCGGTGAACGAGAACGGGAACTGCGCGAGCACGGCGCACAGCCGGCCCGCCGCCGACAACGGCAGCAGCGCCTCGCGGAACGCGGCCACTTCGGCGGGCGCGAGACGGCGCTCGTGCGTGAACAGCCGGCCGAGCTTGACCGTGAACCGCGTGCCGGACGGCGCCGTGCGCTCCACCCAGTCGAGCACCGTCTCGGGCGAGGGCGTCCGGTAGAACGACGAGTTGATCTCGATGAGCGGTACGTAGCGCGCGCAGAACGCGAGCGGATCCACGCCGCGCGCCGGGTAGACCTTGCCCTTCCAGTCCTCGTAGCTGAAGCCCGCGATGCCGATGTGCAGCACGGATCAGGCGCCCTGCGGGCGCACGAAGAGTTGCCACACGACCATGTCGAGGGCGACCCCGGCGAGCAGCGCCGGCATGCACACGGGCAACGGGTTGCCGGGACGCGCACCCTGGGCACGTGCGCGCGCCCAGGCGGCGCGCGCCGGCCCGGACCACAGGAAGGCGACGGCGACGGTCAGCCAGCCCTCGACCGCCCGGGCCGCGAGCCAGCCGGCGCGCGAACC
>DATGPD010000291.1:0-4384 GCA_035305285.1 Planctomycetota bacterium | reverse complement strand
GCGCCGATCAGGCCGCGGCCGAATTGGCCGGCCCCGCGACGCTCGTGCTCGCGGCCTCGGATCCGGACGCCGCCGAGCGGTTCGCCCGCGATGCGGGCCGCACCGACATCACCATTCTCGATCTCGCCCAGCTCTCCGAGGTGATCGCATGACCACGTCCATCGAACGCGCCGGTACCCGCCGTCCCGTCACCTGGCTGACCATCGGCGGCGTCGCGCTGCTGCCCGCCCTTATCGGCGGAATCCTCGTGGCCTCCCTCAACAACCCGACCGAGCGCCTCGACAACATGTCGGCCGCGATCGTGAACCTCGACGAGGGCACCGAGATCGACGGTCAGCTCGCCCCGCTCGGACGCCAACTCGCGGCCGGCCTCGTCGAGGGATCCGACGACGTGGACAGCAACATCCACTGGGTGCTGTCGAACGAGGCCGACGCCGCGGACGGCGTGGACGACGGCACCTACGAGGCCGTCGTCACGATCCCGAAAGGCTTCAGCGATGCGGCGATGAGCTCGGCGAACGCGATCCAGGGATCCACCGCGCCGACGCAGGCGACCATCGAGGTGTCGACCTCGGACGACGCCCGCATCTTCGACCAGGCGATCATGCAGCAGGTCTCGTCCATCGCGGCCGACACCATGAGCGCGACGCTCTCGGAGGCGACGCTCGAAAACGTGTTCGTGAGCTTCACAGACATGGGCACGCAGCTCGGCGAGGCCGCGGACGGCGCGTTGCAGCTCGCCGACGGTGCGGGATCCGCGCAGGAGGGCGCGACGGCCCTCTCCGACGGTGCGACCGCGCTCGGCGACGGCGCGGACCAGCTGGGCGACGGAATCCTTCAGCTCGCGTCGGGAGCCTATGACGCCCGCGACGGCGCGCTCCTGCTCGCCGATGGGACGTCGGCCCTGTCGGAGGGAGCGTCCTCGCTGTCCGGCGGCGCGACGCAGCTGGCCGACGGCGCCACCTCCTTGGCGGGCGGTCTCGGCGAGTTCTCCGACGGCGTCTCGTCGCTGGCCGGTGGCGCCTCTGCCGTATCGGACGGCGTCGCCCAGCTGGCCGATGGTGCGCCGGCTCTCGCGGACGGCGCGACGCAGCTGTCGGACGGCGTCACGGCGCTGTCCTCCGGCTCCGCCGAGCTCGCCGACGGTGCCTCGGCGCTGGCCGAGGGGGTCGCGCCGCTCGTCGACGGCACCGCCTCGCTGGCCGACGGCGCGACGCAGGTCGCCGACGGACTCTCCGCCCTCGACGGCGGCGCGAGCGACCTCGCGGACGGTGTCGCCGCATTGGCCGAGGGAGCGGCCCCGCTCGCAGATGGCTCCTCGCAGGTTGCGAGCGGCGCCACCGACCTCGCCGACGGCGCCTCGCAGGTCTCGAGCGGCGCCACGGAACTCGCCGGCGGCATCACCCGGTTCACCGACGGCACGGCTTCGCTCTCGGACGGCGCCGCACAGCTCGCCGACGGGCTGGAACAGCTCGTCCCGGGGGCTTCGTCGCTCGCCGATGGCGCTTCCTCGCTCTCGTCCGGAGCATCCGGCCTACAGGACGGCGCCTCGCAACTGACGGCTGGCACCAGATCCGTCGCCGACGGCCTCGACGCGCTCACCGGCCTCGCCGATGGCACAGCCCAGGTCGCCGACGGCCTCGAGGCTCTCGCGGCATCGTGCACGGAGAACTGCGGCCAGCTCGAAGCGCTCGCGGCGACCGCCCGCCAGAACGCCAACGAGGCGGCCGCCGTTCCGCCGCTCGCCGACGGCGCCCGCCAGTCCGCCGACGGCGCGGCCGCTCTCGCCGACGGTGTCGCCGGCCTCGTGCCGGGCGCAGACGGCATTGCAGACGGCGCCACCCAGCTCTCCGACGGGCTCACCCAGCTCGCGCCGGGCGCGCGGGACCTCGCCGACGGATCCGCCGAGCTCGCCGGCAGCGTGGGCCCGCTCGCGGACGGTGCGACCGGCGTCGCCGAGGGCGCCTCGTCCCTCTCAGGCGGCGCATCCTCGCTGTCGGACGGGGCCTCGCAGCTCGCCTCCGGCACCACCCGGCTGACGGGCGGACTCGACCAGCTCGTCACCGGATCCGCGACCCTCGCCGACGGCATCGGCCCGCTGACCGACGGCGCGAAACAGGTGGCCGGAGGCGCCACCGACCTCGCCGACGGTGCCGCTCAGCTCGCACCCGGCGTCGACGCGCTCGACGACGGCGCCACCCAGCTCTCGGACGGGCTCGCCCAGCTCACGCCGGGGGCGTCGCAGCTGGCGGACGGATCGGCGGCCCTCGCGGACGGCATCTCGCAGCTCGCGCCCGGTGCAGCGCAGCTCGCGGATGGTGCCGGCCGGCTCGCCGACAACGCCCCGGCCCTCACCGACGGTGCAACGCAGCTCGCCGCGGGCGCGACCGCCCTCGCGGGCGGCGCGTCCCAGCTCTCGGACGGCGCCTCGCAGGCACTCGTCGGAACCTACTCACTCGCCGACGGCATCGCGATGCTCGGCGACGGCGCCTCCTCGGCCGCCTCCGGATCCGGTGCCCTCGTCGACGGCGCGGCGCAGCTGGCGGACGGCGCGAGCGAGCTCGGTGACGGCATCGGCCGTCTCGGCGACGGTGCGTCGGACCTCGGCGACGGTCTCGGCACTGCGGTCGACCAGTTGCCGAGCTTCAGCGACGACGAGGCGACCTCGCTCGCGGCCTCGGTGCGCGCGCCCGTCGCGGCCGACAGCTCGCTGTCGCTCTTCGGCAACTCGGCGATTCCGCTCCTCGCGGCGATCGTGCTGTGGTTCGGCGGCCTCGCGACCTTCCTGGCCCTGCGCCCCGTCACCGCGCGCGCGCTCACGTCGCGCCGCTCGTCGGTCGCGCTCGCGCTGCGTTCGTTCCTGCCCGGCGCGCTCATCGGTCTGGTGCAGGGGCTGCTCGTCGGCGGGATCCTCGTGTGGATCGGCGCGTACTCGACCGGATCCTCGCTGGCTCTCATGGGCATCGCGGCCCTTGTGGGCATCGCGTTCGCGGCGATCCACCAGGCCCTCGCCGCGGTGCTCGGCGGCGTCGGCCGCTGGATCGCGGCGATCGCCGGTGCCCTCGCGGTCGCCGTCAGCATCGTGTCGACGGCGCCGGGCTACCTGGTCTCGATGGCGGGCGTCCTGCCGACGGCCCCGGCGCTGAAGGCATTCCTCGCCCCGATCGTCGGCGGGAGCGCCGCGTCACCGGTCGCGGCGCTCGTGGTCTGGACGGTCGTCGCCCTCCTCATCACGGTAGTGGCCACGACGCTCCGCCGCACGACGACGGCAAGGGCGGCCCTGGCATAGGCCGTCCGGGCTCCGGTGACGCAAACCGCTCCGACTTCCCGCCCGAGGAGCCGCCTGCGTTACCGGAGCTAGCCGGCGACCGACCGGCGCTCGTGGAGGAAGGAGCGGTGGGCCCAGAGGATCCCCGCGAGGAGCGCCGCCAGGACGAGCAGCGGACGCGCGGGCGGTGCGAGAAGCTGCGCCAGCCACCATGTCGCCAGGAGGAAGAGGTGCGTGCGGATCCACCAGGCGACCACGACGACCGCGCTCATGTCACCCGCGGGCGTGTTGATCGGCCCCATCAGCGCGTCCGGCGGGCGGAACCGGTAGGCCGCCGGAATCAGCAGCACGAGCGCCGCCGCGACGACGAGGATCGCGGCGAGCGCGTTCCACATCCCGGCGCTCGCGGTGAGCCCCGCCAGCAGGCCGATCGCCGCGACCGCCGCCGGGAGAGCCACGTGTGCCCAGGCGGCCCGTTCGAGCGGCGGGTCCAGGTGGTTCGGCCGCCCGAGGTTCTCGGCGTGGATGCGCAGGCCCCCGGCCGCCCGGCTCGCACCGACCGTCACGAGGGCCACAGCCGCGAGCGACCAGTTCGTGTGCGGCGCGGCGGCGAGGATCCCGCTGCCGAGCGCGATGAGCAGGGCCGCGGTCGCGAGATCCGGCCAGCGGCGGATCCCGCCGACGAGGTCGCGCGCGAACACGGCACGCAGGAGAGTGGATCCGCCGTTCGCGGCCTGCGCTGTCGGCGTCGCGCCGTCGGATGTTCCGAGCACTCGCGACAGCGGCAGCCGCCGGAAGAAGCGCGGCGCGCGGTCGCCGAGGGCGCCCGCCGCGGTGCGCAGGTCGAGCGTGGTGGCGGCGGAACGCGCGCGATCCCACCGATCGGCCCGACGGCGCAGGAGCTCGCCCCGGGTGCGCGCGAGCAGGATCCGCTGCGCCGCGAACGCGATCGCCGCGAGCACGATCAGGGCGAGCGCCGCAGGGACGAGGAGCCCGGCGTCCACCAGCGCCGCGCACCACAGCGGCGGGAGCGCGACCATCGCCCAGGGCGCGACCGTGCCATCCGCGATCGCCCATGCTGCGAGCGCGACGGCGGGGACGACGAGGAGCCCGAAG
>DATGPD010000290.1:0-2164 GCA_035305285.1 Planctomycetota bacterium | reverse complement strand
GCGCAGCCAGGCGAGCGCGTCGCCGGCGACGGTCACACGCATGGTGCCGTCGGGCTCACGGGTCTGTTCGACGACCCCCGCGGGCAGCGCGACCTCGGGCGTCCGCAGGCGCAGGCGCACGACCCGGCGCAGGGCGCTGCGCGCCGCCGCGACGCGGTCGGGCGGGACGGTCCGTCCGGCGATCACGAAGGTCGTCGTCGCGGTCAGCGCTTCGACCTCGGCGAGGTGGTGCGAGCTCAGCAGGAGCGTGCTGCCGCGCGCCTGCAGGCGGCGCAGCACCGCGCGCAGGAAGACGCGGGTCGACGCGTCGAGTGCGCGGTCGGGCTCGTCGAGCACGTAGAGGTCCACCTCCGGCACGAGGGTCGCGAGCAGGGCGAGCTTCTGCTTCATTCCCGCCGAGTAGGTGCGCACCTTGCGCACGAGCGGCAGCGCGAAGGCCTCCTCCAGTTCGGCACGCAGCGTCTCGTCGCGCCGCGGGTAGAAGCTGAACGCGAAGCGCAGGAACTCGGCTCCGGTCAGGTGGCCGTAGACCGCGGTCTCGCCGGGCAGGTACGAGGTGCGGCGGCGGATCGCCAGCGCGTGCGCCGCCGGGTCGAGCCCGAGCACGCGCACCTCGCCGGCGTCGCGCTGCACGATCCCGACCAGGATGCGCAGCGCGGTGCTCTTGCCCGCGCCGTTGGGTCCGACGAAGCCGTGGATCGTGCCGGGCGCGACGCGCAGGTCGAGCCCGGCCAGCGCCGCGCGTCCGCGGTAGGCCTTCTGCACGGAACGGAGCGCGATCGCGTCGGTCACGCCGCCACCCGCAGGAAGCGCGCCAGCAGGCGCGTACCGTCCGCGGTCAGGAACGACTCCGGGTGGAACTGGACGCCGAACGTCGGCTGGCTGCAGTGCTCGACCGCCATCACGACCCCGTCGTCCGTCCATGCCGTGCGCCGCAGGGCCGCGGGCCAGGGCGCGGGCGCGATCGCCAGCGAGTGGTAGCGCGCGGCGGGGAACGGATTCGGCAGCTCGGCGCACAGGGTGCTGTCGTGGTGGAACACCGGCGACGTGCGGCCGTGGCAGGGGGCGACGCGGTCCACCCGGCCGCCGCACGCGACCCCGATCGCCTGGTGGCCGAGGCAGACGCCGAGGATGGGGATCGTCGAGCCGAACGCTTCGACCGTCGCGACGCTGATGCCAGCGTCCTCCGGGCGGCCCGGTCCCGGCGACAGGACGATCGCCTGCGGCCGGCGGTCGGCGACCTGCTGCAGGTCGAGCCGGTCGCTGCGCGCGACCTCGACCCGGGCGCCGAGGCCGAGCAGGGCCTGCGCCAGGTTCCAGACGAACGAGTCGCGGTTGTCGAGCAGCAGGACGAGGGGTGCCGCGGTCACCACGCGCGCGGAAGGTAGCGCTGGGACCGCGGCATTGGAAACGCGTGCCGACCGACGGGTCACGCCGGGACGCCGCCGTCACCGGTGCCCCGGCGTCGCGCGCGGGGTCCGCGTCAGCGGCGCGGCGTGGTGGTCTTCTGCGTCTCGGCGTCCGCCTGCGCGATCTTCAGCACCGGGCCGTACTCGGGCAGGTCGGCGATGTCCTTGCCCTGCTTCTCCAGCAGGATGCGCACCGCCATCTGGAGCTGCGCGTCCTCCTGGTAATCGGCGAACGCGCGCCCGCCGGGGTAGGCGCGGCCGCGCAGGTCGGCGACCTCGTCGCGCAGCGCGAACCGGATCCAGCGCCGGATGTCGTCCTTCGACAGCCTGGTGTCGAGGCTCGTGTAGAACTCCTCGAAGTCCGGGTAGCGCGTGTAGTCGCCCTTGTCGCCGTCGGCCAGCTCGAGGAACAGGTCCTTGTGCTCGCCGATCCGGTCGCGGACGTACTTGCGGAACACGTCCTTCTGCAGGAGCTCGTACAGCTCCGCGTTCTTCCACGCCTCCTTGGCGTCGAAGTCGCGGAACTTCACGACGTGGTCCGGGGTAACGCCCCAGTCGGGGTTGATGATCTTGCCCGTCTCGGGGTCGATCTCCTTGTGCGGGCAGCGGTTCGACGGCAGGTAGTAGCGCGCGACCGTCATCTTCACGTGCGGGCCGACGTCGTACTTGCCGTTGCCGTTGCGGTCCTCGTACTTCTCCCAGTCTTCGCGCCGGTTGTTGCCGTTCTCGTCGATGAACTCCTCGCGCGGCGCCGA
>DATGPD010000289.1:0-5707 GCA_035305285.1 Planctomycetota bacterium | reverse complement strand
GACCTGCGCGACCTCCTGGAGCCGATGCTGTGCGCCGAGCCTGCGCCCGAGCCGCGCCGGCTCGGCGGCGTGGTGCTGGGCGAGGAACTGGGGCGCGGCGCGATGGGCGTGGTGTACGCGGCCCGCCAGGTGTCCCTCGGCCGCGACGTCGCGGTGAAGCTCCTCGCCGGCGCGCACCTCGCGTCGGCGCACGCCCGCGCGCGGTTCCAGCGCGAGGCCGAGCTGGTCGCCGGCCTGCGCCACGAGCACGTCGTCACGATCCACGAGGTCGGCTGCGAGGGCGGCGTGCCGTACCTCGTCATGGAGAAGGTCGACGGCGTGCCCCTGCACCAGGTGCTCGACCGCGTGCGCGGGTGCGACCTCGCGAAGCTCACCGGCGCCGACGTCGCGCGCGCGGTCGGCGGCGCGGGCGAAGAACTCGCCGGGAGCTGGTTCGCGTTCGTCGCGCGCCTCGTCGCGCAGGTCGCGGACGCCCTGCAGCACGCGCACGAGGCCGGCGTCGTGCACCGCGACGTGAAGCCGTCGAACGTGATGCTGCGGCGCGACGGGCGCGCGGTGCTGACCGACTTCGGCCTGGCGCGTGCGGAACGCTCGCCCGCGCTCAGCGCGACCGGCGACTTCGCCGGCACGCCGTACTACCTCGCTCCCGAGATGGTGCGCGGCGAGGCGGGGTGCGTCGACCGGCGCTGCGACGTGTACGCGCTCGGCGTGACGCTCTACGAGTTGCTCACGCACCGCGTGCCGTTCGACGGCGTCACCAGCCACGACGTGCTGGCCCGCGTGCTCGCCGGCGGAGCGCGCGATCCGCGCGCACACTCGCGCGCGATCCCGCGGGATCTGGCCGCGATCGCGTTGCAGGCGATGCACCGCGAGCCGGGACAGCGCTACCAGTCGGCACGCGAGTTCGGCGACGACCTGCGCGCGTTTGTTGCTGGGGAGCCGGTGCGCGCGCGGCGTCCGGGCGCGCTGCGCCGCGCGGCAGCGTGGGCGCGGCGCAAGCCGTCGCACGCGGCGCTCGTCGCCCTGCTCGCGGTCGGCGTCCCGGCGTCGGGCTTCGCTCTCTTCCTGCAGCAGCGCGCGGCGAATCGCGTGATCGCGGCCGAGAAAGGGCACGCCGAGCAGAGCCTTGCCGTCGCGGTCGGGGCGGTGCGCGGCACGCTCGCCGAGCTGTCGGCCGTGCACCTGCGCGCCGTGCCCGGGATGCAGAAGGTGCGCGAGCGGTTCGACCGCACGGCGCTCGGCTTCCTCTCGCGGCTGCCGGCGGACGGCGAGCCCGCCGTGCTGCGCGCGCGCGTGCTGACCGACCTCGCGGGCGTGCTCCTCGAGCGCGACGCTGCCGCGGAGGCCGAGGCCACCGCGGTGCAGGCGCTGGCGGCGCTGGCTGCGCTGCCGCCGGAGCCCGGCGAGGCGGCCTTCCGCGGGTTCGCGTTGCACACGCTGGCGCGTGCGCGCGCCCGCCAGGGGCGCGTGCGGGACGCGCGCGCCGTGTGCGCGGCCGCGGTCGCGCACTTCGAGACCATGCTCCGCGCGGCGCCCGGCGACCGCGCGGTGCTGCAGCACGTGGCCACGACGTCGAGGACTCTGGGTGACCTGCAGCTCGCCGCGGGCGATCGGCCGGCGGCACTCGCCGCGTACGACCGCGCGCTGGACGCGGCGCGCGCGGCGGCGGGTGACGGCGACGACCCGTTCGCGCGGCACTCGCTGGTCGAAGTGCTCGTCAACGTCGCGTGGGCGAAGCGGGCCAGCGACCGCGCGCAGGCGATCGCGCTCCTGGAGGAAGCGCTCGCACTCGCCGAGGCGCTGCCGGCGGACCTGCCGGTGCACGACCCGCGCACGGCGCTCGTGGCCAAGGTGCGCCACCTCCTCGGCATGACGCTCTACGGCGGCGGCGACTACGAAAGGGCGGAGCCGCACCTGCGCGCCGCGGTCGCGGGCGCCGAGGCCTTCCTCGCCGCCAACCCCGACCTGCCGCGCGCGCTGAGCGACCTCGCCGCCAGGCGCAACGACCTCGCGCTGGCGCTGGTCCGGCTGCGGCGTCCGGAGGAGGCGCTGGACCTCGCCCGCGCCGCGGTCGAGTTGCAGGAGCGCGCACTCGCGGCCACGCCGAACGTGCCGCGCTACCGCGCCTACGTGCGCAACCACTACTGCGCGCAGGTCGAGGCGCTGCTCCTGCTCGACCGCCCGGGCGAACTCGCCGCGGCGGCCACGCGGCTCGGCGAGGCGGCGAACGATGCCGAGTTCGAGGCGTTCGCCGCCTACGCGCTGCTCACCGCGGCTGCTGCCGCGGGGGACGAGGCGGCGGCGGAGGCGGCAGCGTGGCGCCAGCGCTCCGTCGCGTTGCTGGTTGACGCCGAGGCGGCCAGCACCGCGCGCCTGCCGATCGTCGCGCGGCCGGTGTTCGACACGCTGGCGGCCGACGCCGAGGCGGCTGCCGTGGTCGCGCGCCTGCGCGCGCGGTGAGGGGAGCGCAGGGGGCGGGTCGCCTGGCCGCGCCGTGTCGCCGCGACGGCGAACGGACACGCCGCGTGGAGCGCTGAGCGTGTGCCGCGGTTCGGCGACGAGGCGTCGGAGAGGACTTCCTCTGCCTTCGTTGCCCTCCCACGGCACGGCGGGTGGCCGCCGCCGCTGCGCGCGCAGCTCCATCCACCACAGGTTGCGCGCCGCGGTGCGCAGCCAGCGGCTCGCGTCTACGAACGATCGGCTCGCGAGTCCGTGCTGCCAGCCCGCGAGCAGCGCGTCCTGGCAGTGTTCTTCTGCCGCGCCGGGGTCGCAGCCGAGCGCGCGCAGCCAGCGCCACAGCGCGGCCTGGTGCCGGCCCACGAACGCGTCGACGTCAGGCTCGGGTGCGGGCGCCGTCAGGATTGGTGCGGGCGAGGGAGCCTGGCGCATGCGACACGGCGGGAATGCCGGAGTCGGCGCAGGGGGTACGGGAGATCACGTGCCGTCCCCGGTGGGCGGCCGGCGGGCGGGTGGGTTGCGCGCCGCGTGCCGGATGGGCGCACCGCCGGTGACGGCCCGAGGCCCGAAGGCCGATGCCTCGGAGGTGTGCCCGCGCTGCACCGCCGTGCGCCTCGCCGTGCGCGCAAGCCGTGCTCCGAAACCTGGTGCAGTCTCCCGTCAGAGCGACGCCGGCGACCGCCTGCCGCATCGCGCGCCGGTCGTCGTGGGAGTGCCCCGCGCGCTCAGGGCCAGATCAGCCCCTGGATCATCGGGATCGGCCCGTTGCACGTGTTCGCATGGCACGACACGCAGCCCGCGACCACGCCGTTGTAGGTCTCCTTGCTCGGCGCGCGGTCGAACGCCTCCACGAAGTTCAGGTAGCCGACCGCCATCGCGTCGAACTGCACGTTGCGGTCCGCGGGGTTCGTCGGCCACGCGCACCGCATCTTCCGGTGCATCGGGAACAGCGCGTCAACCCGTTCCCCGCGCTGTAGCTTCGCGCGCGCCTGCTCCAGGTCGTCGACCATCCGGCGCATCAGGAAGGCGAGTTCACTCTCGCCGTTCGGGTTGCGCGGTGACTTGATGAGGTTGCCCGGGCTGCCGGGGATCCCGGGGACGAGGGGGGTCTGGAGGGTGCAGTCGCCTTCGGGTGGGGTGAGGACGACGGGGGGCGTGGCCGCCGACGCCGCGGTGTCCGTGCGCGTGGCGCAGGAGAAGGCGAGGAGGACGGGGATGGAGAGCAGGGCGGCGCGGCGCATCGGGCGGTGATGGTGGGCGTCGAGTCCTCGATCCGCAAGGTGGCGGCCATGAGCCCCGCCGGCGCCGCGCACTGCGCCGGACGTCGATGCCGTTTCGTGTGGTCGCGCTGGGCCGGTCACTTCGGTTTGGAGGATTGCGTGCGCGCGCGTGCCGGCGCGTTCGCACGGGACGGCTCCGGGCGTTGCCCGGACGAAATGCGATGCGGATGCGGGCACACGCCTCGGCGTCGGATCCGGGCTCGTGGTGATTGACGCTGAAGCCCAGCTGCACACACACCCGGAAGCGACGCGCTCGGTAGCTTCCATTCCTGACGCGCCAGCTTCATTGTGCAGGTCCATGTGAGGCTCGCCAGGGTGATGCCGTTCGCTTCACAGCGGGCGCGGAGGACGCTGCGGTCGAAGGAAGCATTGTGGGCGCCGACTTCGTCGGCCTGTCGGAGCAGGCTCTCGACCCGCGGCCACAATGCGGGGAACGGCTCCTTGTCCTTCACTTGCGGTCAACGGATGCCGTGCTTGCTGATGCACGGCCCCCGGAACTCCTCGCGCGGCAAGCGAATGAGACTGACGAATCGCTCGACCACATCCGTTCCGCGCACCAGCACAGCGCGTGCGGTACACGCACTGTCGCGCTCGGGGTCAGCCGTCTCGAAATCAACGGCGACGAAGCTCGATGCCACGGCTCCTGACAGGCGACAATGCGCCTCCCCTGATTTCCCGATGGTTGACGCAGCAAATGGAGCGGGTGATGGGGATCGAACCCACGACATTCAGCTTGGGAAGCTGACGTTCTACCGCTGAACTACACCCGCTCGCGGAGCCCAGGAACCTAGCGCGTCGGCACCCGCGAGGGAAGCGGCAAGTGCCCGGGGGAGGACCCGGACCACGTCCGCCTCCAGCCAGGCGGCGACCGCCACGCGCTGCCCGGTCGCAGGGTGTGGGAACGCGAGCGACGCGGCGTGCAGCAGGGGCCGGTCGACGCCCCAGGTCTGCCGGGCGCGGGTATTCGCTGCGGCGTCGCCGTAGCGCGGATCCCCGAGGAGGGGGTGGCCGACGGCGGCGAGGTGGGCGCGGATCTGGTGGGTGCGGCCGGTCGCGAGGCGGACCGCGCAGAGGGTGGCGTCGGCCCGCCGCGCGAGGACGCGCACGTGCGTGCGGGCCGGCTGGCCGGCGGCGTGGTCGACGACCACCTTCGGGCGGTCGCCGCGCGGCTCGTCGAGCGTGCGCAGGGGCAGGTGGATGGTCTGCTCGTCGGCGGCCACGCTGCCGCGCGCGACCGCAAGGTAGGTCCGTTCGATCGCGTCGCTCTCCATCGCGGCCGCGAGCGCGCGCAGAGCACCCGCGTGCAGGCCGACGAGGAGCAGGCCGCTCGCGCCGCGGTCGAGGCGATGGGCGAGGCCGGCGCCGGGGAAGGCCTGCGCGAGGCGCGCGGCGACGGAGTCGTCCACCAGCGGACCGCCGTGCGCTGCGAGGTGGGCGGGCTTCTCCAGCACGAGCACGTCGTCGTCGACGAGGGCGACCGACAGCCCGAGGCGCAGGGTCGCCTCGATGCAGTCCGGCCGCCAGGCGACGCGCGCACCGGGAGCGAGGCGAGTCTGCGGTAGCGCGCGCACGCCATCGACCGCGACGCCGCCCGTCGCGCACAGACGCCGCGCGTCGCGGCGTGACAGGCCGGGGACGACCTCGTGCAGGAAGGCATCGAGGCGCGCGGGCGCGCTGGCGGTGGCGGTCGCCACGGACGAGGGCGGCGCGCCGGCTCGCGCGGTCACGTGGTCGCGGGTTCGCTGCGGGTGCGGGGCCTCGTCCGGGACACGCATCACGCCGGCACAGTACGGCTGGGGCGGCTCGAACACACCCGCCCGCGCCGTTCGGGTGCCGCGGTCTCGGCGGTGATGGCCTGGTGGGGCGGGCGAGCGCGCGGCGTCTCGTGCCCTGCGGGCACTTGGTGTCGCGGCGAGGCTCGCGACGAGCAACGTCCCTGTGAGGATCGGTGCGACGCGGCGCTCGCGACG
>DATGPD010000288.1:0-2018 GCA_035305285.1 Planctomycetota bacterium | reverse complement strand
CGGCGGTGCTGCTGGCCGCGCACTACGACTCGGTCCCCGCCGGGCCCGGCGCGAGCGACGACGGCGTGGCGGTGGCGGCGATGCTGGAGACCGCGCGCGCGCTGCTCGCGGGCCCGCGGCCCGAGCGCCCGGTCATCCTCCTGATCGATGACGGGGAGGAGCTGGGCCTGTTCGGCGCGCGGGCGTTCTGCGCCGAGCACCCGTGGGCGCGCGACGTGGCCGCGGTGCTGAACTTCGAAGCGCGCGGCACCGGCGGTCCGAGCCTGATGTTCGAGACCGCGGGCGGCGACCTCGACCTCCTGCGCCGCGCGGCGTCCGTCCTCTCCCGGCCGATGACCGGCTCGGCGTTCGCCGCCGTGTATCGCACGATGCCGAACGACACCGACCTGACCGTGTTCCGCGCGCACGGTCTCGCCGGTTTGAACTTCGCCTTCCTCGGCGGCGGCCGGCGGTACCACACGCCGCTCGACGACCTCGCGCACGCCGACCCGGGCAGCATGCAGCACCATGGCGAGCAGATGCTCGCGCTGACCCGCGCGCTGGCGAACGGGCCGCCGGTCGACACCTCACCGGACCGGTGCGCCCTGTTCTTCGACGTACTCGGCCGACGGCTGGTCGTCCTGCCGTTCGCGACCGAACGCCTCGCCGCCGGCGTGCTGGTGCTCGCGTTCGCCTTCGCCTGCATGGTACGGCAGCGCAGCCGCACGCTCCGACCACGCACGCTGTTCGCCGCCCTGGCGATCGCGCCCGTCGCGCTGGCGATCGCGTGGGCGCTCGGCTATGCGCTGGCCGCCGCCTACGCCACCGTGGGGCGCATGCCGACGCCGTTCCCCACGCAGCCCATCGTCCCTGCCGCCGGCTACGCGCTCTGCGGCGCAGCCGCGACGCTCGCCGCGCTCGCGTCGTTCCGCCGGCGCGTCGACGCGTGGCACCTGTTCGCCGCCGTCGCCGGAGTGCTCACCCTGCTCGGCGCGGCGCTCGCCTTCGTCCTGCCCGGAACCGGCTACCCGCTGCTCGTGCCGTCGGTCGTCGCGGTC
Organism: Planctomycetota bacterium; assembly: GCA_035305285.1. Lineage (GTDB taxonomy): Bacteria > Planctomycetota > UBA1135 > UBA1135 > UBA2386 > DATGPD01. Next base: position 981 of record DATGPD010000288.1, on the reverse strand, counting down.
GTCGGCATGCTCGCGACGCGCGGTCCGGGCGTCGCGCTCGGCGTGTTCGAGGCGCTGACCGCCGGCGTCCTGGCCGTCATGCTCGCACCGTTCGTCGCCTTCCTCGGGCCGACGATCGGCATGCGGGCGGGGACGGTGCACGCGATGTTCGCCGCGCTCGCGCTCGTCGGCCTCGTGCCTGCGCTGCATGCGCTGCTCGGCGCGCGCCTGCCCGCCGGTGTTCTGGTGTGCACCCTCGCCGCCGGGCTGAGCGTGCCGCTCCTGCTCGCCTGGCCGGCGCACGACGAGCACCATCCCGCCCGCGCCAACATCCTGCACTGCACGGTCGCGGGCGAGGAACCCTGCTGGATCTTCGAAGGCCAGGCAGAGGGCGCCAGCCCGCGGCAGGCGAGCGTGCGCCGCCCGCTGCCCTGGCAGCCGGCCGCGCTCTGCGCGGCGGCTCGGGACGTCGGCGCGCCGCCGCCGGAAGTCACGATCGAGCTGCAGCAGCGCGCGCGGAACGCCGGAACCACGGTGCGCGGCACCTTGCGCTCGCAGCGCGCCGCGCCGTGGCTCGCGCTTTGGCTACCTCCCGGGCTGCACGTCGAGCGCGCGTCGATCGCCGGGATCGCGGTCGATCCGCGCGGACTCGGGTCGAGCAGCACGTGGCGATCGCTCCTGTTCCTCGGCGCGGAGCCGGACGAGGCGGTTGCGTTCGAGCTGACCACCCGAGGCACGACCGAGCAGCGCATCTGGGCGTTCGACCGCAGCCCCGGATTGCCGCCCGAGGCGAGATCCGAGGCCCAAGCCCTGCTGCGGGCGCGGGCGGCGGCGAACGCCGCGCCGATCCACCTCGGCGACGGGACGGTCACCGCCGTGCCCCTGCCGCGCTCGTAGCGCGGATCACACGGGGTCGTACGCGAGATTCGGCAGCAGCCACTTCTCCACGGTGCGCACGGCGACGCCCTTGCGCCGCGCGTAGTCCTCGACCTGGTCGCGGTC
>DATGPD010000287.1:0-3178 GCA_035305285.1 Planctomycetota bacterium | reverse complement strand
GCGAGGCCGGCGATGATCTCGGCCTGCGTCGCGTCCGGCCGTTCGATCAACCGGCGCACGAGCGCGCGGTCGGCGCGGGCGAGGATCGCGCGCAGGCCGGTGGGGAAGCCGAGCACGAACACGTGGTGGCCGAGCGCTTCGGTCGGCTCGATGGTGGACAGCGGCAGCACCGGCACGTCGCGCACGGCCTCGGGGGGAGCGTGCAGCAGCGCGACGTCGACGTCGTCGGAGCGGAGCGTCGCGCCCATCGGGTCGAGCGCGAGCGGCGCGCGGTCCGGGAACGTCACGGTGAAGTGCACGAAGTGCGGCGTGAAGCCGAGCTGCGCCAGCGGCCGCACCTGCTCGTTGTCCACCCACGGGCGTACGACGTGCCGGTTGGTCACGATGGTCCCGTCGCGGCTGACCAGGAAACCCGAGCCGGTGTATTCCAGCTCGAGGCGCTGGCCCGACTCGTTCTCCAGGTAGCCGCCGTTCGCGTTGCAGTAAGCCCACACGCCATGCACGAGGCAGACGCCGCGCGCCAGTTCGTCGCGCACGCGGACCACGACTGCCTCGGCCGCACGCTGCTTCTCGTCGAGCGAGCGCACCGGCCCACGCGCGCCCAGCCAGCCGCTCAGCCAGCCGACCGCGCCGACCACGAGCAGCAGGGTGAGGGGAAAGAACACCTTGAGCTGCCACGTCGCGTGCGTGAACAGGTCGCGCAGGAACGACTGCGTGAACGCGAACACGCCGGCCTCCTGCGCCACCGCGCCCGCGTCGGCGAGCATGGTGCGCACCGGCTTGCACACCGAGCCGCGCGGCACGTAGACGTGGAAGCGCACCTTCGGCCCGTTCGCCCCGAACTCCAGGAGGTCGCCCTCGGCGAGCTGCACCTCGCGCACCTGCCGGCGGTTGACGAACAGCGCACCGTCGAGCGCGCGCGCGAAGAACGCGCAGTCCTCGGGCGAGTAGGCGATCTCGGCGTGGCGCGGCGCGACGCGCCAGCCCGGCGGGAAGCGCACCGCCGCGTCCGGATCGGTGCCGATCAGCAGGTTGGGTGCGCTGTAGGTCTTCGTCCGGCCGCGCTGCGGACCGGAGAGGTGCACGAGTTGCGCGCGCACGGCCCTTCAGCAGGCGAACGACGACAGCGCCGGAGGCGAGCGCGGATCGCGCGTCGATGCCGGCGCGGCGGAGGACCTCGGGGTCGATCGCGCGCCGGCCGCGGGTCGATCGGCCCGCGCCGTCGCGATCGGGTCACGCGGTCGCATCGGGGCTGCCGCCGCCATGGGCTCAGCCCTTGCCGACCAGGGCCTCGACCTCGCGGCGCTCCTTGACGATCGCCGCGGTGAGCACCTCGTTGCCGGACGTCGTGCACAGGACGTCGTCCTCGATGCGGATCCCGCCGAAGCCCCGACCGTCGTTGGCCTGCAGCCAGCGCTCGGCGCGCTCGAAGTCCACCTGGCCCTGGAAACGGTCGCGGAACTCGGCGTGGTGCAGGATCGCGGGCACGAAGTAGATCCCCGGCTCGATCGTGAACGCCATGCCCGGCTCCAGGTCGAGGTCGAGGCGCAGGTACTTGGTCCCGAACTGCGCGCTGCGCGTGCGCCCGGGCGCGTACGCGACCGCGTCGCCGAACGTCTCCATGTCGTGCACGTCGAGGCCGAGCAGGTGGCCCACGCCGTGCGGGAAGAACAGGGCGTGCGCGCCGCTCTCGACCAGATCGTCCGGCTTGCCGTGCAACAGGCCGAGGTCGACGAGGCCCTCCGCGATGACCCTGCTCGCCAGCAGGTGCACGTCGCGGTATCGCGCCCCCGGCTTGGCCGCCGCGATCGCGGCCAGCTCGGCGCGCAGGACGATGTCGTAGACCTCGGCCTGCTCGCTGGTGAACCGGCCGGACACCGGCCAGGAACGCGTCACGTCGCTGCAGTAGCCGGTCGCCGCGTCCTCCGCGCCGGCGTCGAGCAGCAGGATGTCGCCGTTCTGGCAGACGTTGCCGTGGTCGTGGTTGTGCAGCACCTCGCCGCGCACCGACAGGATCGTGTTGTACGCCGGCACGCACCCGTGGCGCGCGAAGCACCCCTCGACCACGCCGGCGACCTCCTGTTCCTTCACCCCCGGCCGCGTCGCGCGCATCGCGCTCTCGTGCGCTTCCTTGGTGACGCGCGCGGTGATCCGCATCGCGTCGATCTCGTCGCCGGCCTTGCGCAGGCGCAGGCGCGCCAGCGCCTGGATCACGGCGGGATCGCCGACGCGGTCGGAACGGTAGAAGTCGAGCGTCTCGCCGGTGATCGCGGTCGCGCACGCCGTGGCCCGCTCGTCGGCGACGGCGAGCGTGCGCACCTTGCGCCCGCCGGCGCGCCGCTTCACGTCGGCGGCCAGTTCGGAGACGCCCACCACCGCGTCGACGCCGTGCTGCGTGCGCATCGCGGCGAAGTCCGGCACCGGCCCGTGCCACAGTGCGCCTTCCGGGGTGCGCTCCGGCAGGTAGAGGGTGACGGTGCGGTCCGCCGGGTCGAACAGGGCCGCGGCGCCTTGCTCGGGGGTGGCGAAGAAGAACAGGAAGTTGCTGTCCGCGCGGAACGGGAACGGGTTGTCCGGATAGTTCCGGGCCCGGGCGGAGCCTGCCATCAGCAGCACCGGGCCGTCGATCGAAGCGAGGAACTCGGTGCGGCGGCGCTGCAGGTGCGACAGGGATGGCATGCGGGCAAGACTAACCGCCGTGCCCGCCGGATCAGCCGCGCTGCGCGCCTCCGCACCGTCGGGCGTCGCCGCCCCGGCGCGCGACACCCGCGCGCTGGCGTTCCCGCGCAGGGGCAAGGCTTCGCGCCTCCGCGCAGCAACGGTGCCAACGAAACGCTTCCTGCCGGCCGCGCGACCGTCGACGATCGCGCCCGCGCGGCAGGGTGTGGGATGCCTCCGCACCGGACCACATTCTGTCCGGGAAAGCGCGCCGGCGTGGAGTTCGGTACGCCGGCCGTCGTCGCCCGCCGCTCGGTCCGTCCATGTCCAACCGAGTCCTCCTCGTCCTTCTCGCCCTGGGCCTCGCGGCCGGTGCCGTGTGGTTCACTATGCAACAGGCACCGGCCGACGAGCACGTCGCGGAGTCCTCCCCTACGGCCGCCGCGGAGAGTCCCGCGACCGAGGCCGCTTCCCTCGAAGCTTCGGCGGCGGTCCCCGAGGCTCGCCCGCCCGCGCCCGC